>DASVSM010000279.1:0-3582 GCA_036388115.1 Flavisolibacter sp. | reverse complement strand
ACCAATGGAGAAATTGGTGTTCCGCAAAACGTAGCGAACGACGACCTTGCCGGTGATGAAGAATTGCCCGGTACCGATCTGGATGAAGAAGCAAGACGTTAGTGAGCGGACGTTGAAGGGTAAGATGACACTGGATATTGTATCGCATGAAAATACATTTTGGCTTACTTCTTTTCGGCGGGTTTCTTATTGCCGGCTGTAACCCTCTACGGCGTATTGATATGAAAAATACCACCGGCGACTCCGTACAGATCATCTGGACCCTGAACGAAGACAGCCTGTCGAATAACCCTTTTATGCTAAGCAATTCAAAGGAGCTAAAGTTCACCTTGCAGGCACCCAAGACGGCCCGGATCAATATGTCGTTTGGGCCAGGAAGCTGGACGCCAACCGAGGTACAAAAACTGGTTAATCGTCTACAGTCGCTGGAGATTATTTCCGCCTCACAGCGTATAAGATCGACTCGCTTCCGCAGCTAAGAGATTACCTACTTGCCAGAAGAAAAGGAGTTGGTGGGGCCAGGATCGAGATCCTGGTATCAAAGTAACGCCCCGTCATGTTTCCTGTTCCACTCATTTCATTGGTGTTTTCCTGCTATCTTTAAACTATTGTAATTGTATGGCTCATCAGGGGTTCATACAGCAAAAACACCCTTTAATTGTGGAGACGAAAGCCAGTGTAACCATATCGCTAGATAACCTGCTATACCTGCCCCAGTTTGCCAACTACCTGCTAACTGAAAAACTGGAAGAGTTGGTACAGAAGCAGCTTGAATACAGTTTTGAGCTGAACATACCACTGCTGAAATTTTTCCTGAATCTTCCTGAAGCGCAACGCGTTGAAATAAGCCGGCAAAGCACAAGAGAAATCTTAACCTACCTCGCTAACAATCGTGCGTCCGAACAAATTGCCAATTCCATGAAGGAATGGAAAGCCGACCGCCTGCCTGTTGTCGACCGGGATGCGATCGTTGCTGAAGACATCACCTTAATAAACCACATGCGCAAACGGTCGATGCTGGACTTTATTGCCGACTATACAAATGATGTGCAGGAGATGATTGAGTTGATAAAAGAAATTGACTATTTCATGATCCGGTCTATGACTGCCGCTACCAACCAGTTCTTCAGCATGTACAAAGAAAAACTGGAAGATCATTCGCATTTTATCAAAAAGGTAGCAGAAACAATCCCGGGTGCCGTATATGTTTTTGATCTGGACCAATACAAAGGAATTTATTCTAACAATAAGCTCACCGATGTTCTTGGCTATGATCATGCCGATCTGAATAGTCTGGGCGAAAACGCCATCCCAACTCTTGTGCATCCCGATGACCAGGAGATCCTGAGCCGCCATCTTTCCGAACTAAAAGAAGTGAAGGAAAAAAAGCCCACCACCTTAAAATACCGCGTAAAGAAAAAAGATGGTGATTATAAATGGCTTGCTCATTACGAGTCAGTATTCAAACGAAAGGAAGATGGTTCCGTATGGCAGACCATAGGCATTACATTGGATATAGACCATGAGCAAAAAGCAGTAGAAGAGTTGCACTACCGTGAGCAGCAACTGCGGGAAGCCCAGGACATTGCGCAGTTGGGTCATTACTACTGGGATTTTGAGGGTAAGAAAACCACGGCTTCACCAAAAACAATGGAGTTGCTGGAAGTAAGGGCGAATGATTTTGAAAACTTCATAGAAAGGGTACATCCGGCTGACAGGGAGAAGGTAAAAGTAGAAACCGAGAAAGCGGTAAAGACCGGTTTTTACAATTGCGAATACCGGATCATGGGTAAGCAAGGCACCAAAATAATTTGGGCAAGAGGCGTGGTTGATTACCGTGATGGAAAGCCGGCGGGCATGGCAGGCACCGTAATGGATGTTACCGGGCATAACCAATTAATACAAAAGCTGGCGGAAGCAGATAAACGACACAGGCAGGCCGAGGCGCTGACTCATATCGGCACCTATTCCTGGAACATTGTAAAAGACGAAATTGAATGGTCGGATGAGATGTACGCCATTCATGAAGCAGATAAAAGTATCCGGCCGGATTATGCATTTGTATTGAATTCCGTGCATCCGGATGACAGGTTGATGCTGGATGCAACGATAAAAGAAAGTATTGCCAAACAAAAGTCTTATGATTTCTATTACCGCATTCTTACACAAACGGGAAAGGAACGCATCCTGCACTCCAGAGGCAACATTGAGCTGAACGAAGCCGGTGAACCGGAGCGAGTTGTGGGTACTGACCAGGATGTAACGGAAAAGCAAACACTGATCAGGGCCTTGCGAAAATCAGAGTCGCTTTACAAGCAGGCAGAACAGATTGCAGCTATGGGCAACTGGAGCTGGGATATTGCGCAAGACAAATTAGAATGGACCGACCAATTATACCGTATTTACGGATTAACGCCGCAATCGGCAGAAATTACGATGGAACGGTTTCTTTCATTTATCCACCCCGATGATCGCGACCGTGTAACACAAGGTGTAGCGCAACTCCTTCAGCAAACTTCACTGGACTATACTTTTCGTATCATCACAGAAGATGGAGCAGTAAAATGGTTGCGTTCCGTTGCACAGGTCCTGCACAATGAAAATGGTGAGCCCACTTATGTCATCGGCTCAGAGCAGGACGTGACAGAAAAACAAAAACTGATCGGCAAACTGGAAGAAAGCCAGCGATTGTACAAGCAGGCGCAGGAACTGGCCAAGATGGGCAATTTTTCCTGGAACGTTAAGACAGGCGATGTTTTCTGGTCAGATGAAGTCTACAAAATTTATGAAAGGCCGCCTGGTGAACATGTCAGTTTCGAAGATGCGTTTATACCTATCATAGATGAACACAAAGAGGCTGTGCAAAAAGCCATAGGGCAAACAGTCAGTACCAAAAAAGGCCAGAATATCAGCTATGCCATCCGTAAAAAAGACGGCGGTATTAAATACATTAACCTCCATACCGATGTAGGACTGGACAAAAACGGTGAGGTTGCCCGCATCATTGGCACAGCACAGGATATTACAGAAAAAGAAGAGTTGATCAACCGTTTGCAGGAAAGTGAAAAACTATACAAACAAGCCCAGTCGCTGGCCCGCATGGGTAACTGGACATACGATTTTACCACACGGAATATTACCTGGTCCGATGAATTGTTTGCCATTTATGAGAGACCATTAGGAAAGCCGCTTACCGCGGAAGAATGGAACCAGTTTTTGGACCCGGCCGATACCGAGAGGCTTTACAAAGACCTGGAGATAGCATTAACACAACACAAACCGCTGGAAAATACGCATACCATCAACCTTCCAAATGGCAAGAAAAAAGTTCTTCACCGGCGGGGCGAGATAGTTTATGACCAAAGCGGGAAGGCCATTAAATTAATCGGCACCACGCAGGAAGTTACAGAGCAGCATAAAACACAGGCAGAACTAAAAGAAAGCCAGGTATTCATTCGCAAGATCACTGATGCCACGCCGTCGATCATTGCCTCGTATAATGTTAATACCGGCAAATACACCTTTATTAGCGAAGGCATTGAAAAACTATTGGGCTACACAACAACAGAAGTGATGGAAAGA
>DASVSM010000278.1:0-2859 GCA_036388115.1 Flavisolibacter sp. | reverse complement strand
CTTTCACACCATTCTTTGTTTGCTCTACCCTGGTTACGCCGTGTTCTAATAAGATGTTCTCCACTCCTACTCTTTCAGCGAGCTTTACGGCAAGTTGTCCATTGCCTCCCCGGATCTTGTAATCCATTTCATTTTTCTCGCTGCTTTCAGCATATTCGGCCAATGCAGCAAAAGCCGATACATGCCGGATGCTTTCACCAAAGTCTGTGCTGTCAAGCAATTCTCTTACATCGAGGTCCATTCCATTGCAACCGTTATTTACCAGGTAGCGCCACCAGTCGTATTTGTCCAGTTCCTGCTTTTGGGCTTTGTTCATCTTTCCATAATTCTTGAGCAACGTTGCCCATTTCTTGTCCCATTCATCCGAATACTTCCAGCCGCCCTTGCCATGATATTTCCCTTTGTAAAGCAGGTGCGTTTCAAACTGGTTATTGAAAAGTTCCAGCTTGTATTCATCGCACATCTCAATGATCCGTTCATGCGATTTTCCCACCCATTCCGCACCCAATTCAATAACTAAGTTTTCATCAGGAATAGGAAAAGAATAGACCCGTCCCCCAATACGGGGCCGGGCTTCCAGCACGGTTACTTTTATTTTTTTCTTTTTGAGATAACTGGCAGCGGCAAGGCCTGAAAAACCGGCACCAATCACAATAACTGAATAAGGCCTGGCTAAGAATTGAAATTGTTCTGCGTTTAGAAAGCTTCCGGCAAAAACAAGGGAAGAACCTTTGATAAAATCGCGGCGGGTAGTCATCAGCAGTTGAGGTTTAAACGACGAACAAATTACAGAATTCTTCTAATCAAGTTTACAATTACTGTAATTAAAATACTGAAAAGCACCATCGTGACGATAGGAAAATAGAAGCGAAAGTTTTCCTTTTCTACCCTGATATCACCGGGCAGCCGGCCAATCCAGCTCAGCTTGTCGCCAAAGAAATAAATCACCAATCCAATTAAAATAATCAGCCCGCCAAAGACAATAATGTATTTCCCTGTATTTTGATCCATAGGAGAAAACAAGAAGCATTACAATTTACGTTCCTGTTTAATTAGGCAGATTTTTTGTTTACCTCTACTGTATGAAAACATTATTTCTTTTTTTATGCTTCACCAGCTTCGGATTGGTGAGCACAGCACAGGACCGATGGTCCGTTCAGTTAAACAGTAAAACATTACTGATGGCGAACGAAGAAGACACGTTGAAAAACCGGGTTTCGGTTGATGACCTGAAGAAAGGTTCGCTCATTGTAACCTATCATCCCGGTAAAGTGGACAACGAACGCAAACGCCGGATTATGATTTATGATGTAAACGATCAGGAACTATATTCTAAAGAAGCACATAGTATTGCTGTACCGGTTGCAAGCATTAAAAAGTGGCGCCTGAATACACAGCAGATAAAAGTTTATACGATGCCGGTGTTAGGGGAAGAAGGAGCCAATGTTCGGTTGCGCCGGGTGCATCTGGCTACTATCCATCTCAAATAAGCTTCTACCCACAGGTAGAATGTCAAAATCAAAAAGGTTTCTCAAACTGTGGTGCAGCCTTTCTATTTTTGACTTTTTAATTTTTACTTTAACCCACATTGTGCAGCGCAAACTCCTTTACATTGTCAACCCGATTTCCGGAACACGTAATAAAAAAAACCTGAAAGAAATTATTGAAGGGGAAACCAAGAAGATCGGGTTTCCTTTTTTTATTTATCCTTCGGTGGCAGACGGTGATTATTCATTTTTGCATCCCATCATTAAAGAGAAAAAAATTACCGATATCATCATTGCCGGGGGCGATGGTACCATCAACCAGGCGGTGAACAGTTTGCGTAAACAGGAAGTGCAGTTTGGTATTATTCCCTGCGGATCGGGGAATGGCCTGGCGTTCAGCGCCGGCATCCCGAAAGATCCGGTGAAAGCCTTGAAGATCATTTTCAATGGGGCAAGCAAACTCACCGACGCGTTTACTATAAATAAGCAGTTTGCCTGCATGCTGGTGGGACTGGGCTTTGATGCCCAGGTAGCGCATGATTTTGCCAATGCACCCAAACGCGGTCTATCCACTTATGTAAAGAAAACGCTTCAAAACTTTGTTACCTCCAAAGCGTATTCGTTTGTATTAACCACAAAGGAAAAAGAGATCAGGACCGAAGCCTTTTTTATTTCCGTTGCCAACAGCAACCAGTTTGGCAACAATTTTACCATTGCACCCAAAGCTTCATTAACCGATGGTTTGCTGGATGTGGTGATCATGACCAAACAGAACAAGCTGAGTATTTTGTTCCAAACACTGATGCAGATCAGCGGGTTTCACAAAGTACAACGGGTAGATATTGTGGATGAGAAAAGCAGCCTGATTTATTTTCAAACGGATAGCTTACACATTACCAACAAGGATGATGCGCCGATGCATATAGACGGCGATCCGGTGGAGAGTGTGCATGAGCTGGAATTTAAAGTGAAGCATGATTGTTTCCGCTTGGTGCAATGAGGCTTTTATAACTCAACTTTGATATAGGGCATGAGGGCCATGTTATATAGCTTTTCAATGGTAATGAGGTAAGTCAGGTCGAGTTTCACCCCAAGTGCATAACGGTTTTTAAATTTTCTTTCGGCACTGAAAAAGGTATAGAAGCCGAACTCACCAGCTTTATACATTGTATAGTCGGAAACGGAAACATCAAAAGGAGAGCCCGGCGAGACAGCAGCTTGTGCTCCCATGTATTGATTGCGTTCCCAAAAGAAGGAGGGACCAATACCAAATGAAATCAAAGAGGATTCAGAGTGACTCAGATTTTTTTCAATATATAAGTTCAACGCCTTCTGTTTATGGTAAAGATTGCCTTCCATGCGGTACTCATGC
>DASVSM010000277.1:0-3219 GCA_036388115.1 Flavisolibacter sp. | reverse complement strand
GGAGAACATTGTTCTGTTATCACCGGCTTTTAAAAAGACAGCGCCGGAACTTCATCCGGTACAACTGCCGCACAAAACAGGGGATTCATGGCTGGCACTGGATTATCCCGAAACGTATGTCATTGACAGTGACCGCCTGTTGTACACGGCGCATTACACAACTGCTTTCGATAAGAATAATATCCAATGTGGTTTGCTGATTGACGAATGGACGGAAGTGGTTCCTTCCAAAGATGAAACGGTTGGCCTTTCCTTTCATTATGATCGTCCGAATGCGGAACCACCGCAAGCCATGTTGTTGGCCATGCCTACCGCCTTTACCGGCGAATGGAAGTGGCAGGACCTGTTAGATAGCGTGAATGAAACATTAGTGATGGCAAAGAAACGGGCCATTGAACCGGCGCAGGTAGATACAACTGAATATGCACGATTCTTACCAGCCATTATTTCCTCGATGACTGTGCACCCGCTCACTGTTTCACTCAATCTTTCCTTCAGTAACCAGATACATGAAGTACTAAACTCCTGACATGAACAAGTATGTAGCCATCGATAACATTGCGGAAGAACTCAGCCTAAAACGGCTTGCAGGCATCACGTTGTGGAACCGGCTGGAGGCCCGTCCACGCACCACTAATTTCAACCGTGCACTGAAGGCAGAAGTAAGAGACCCTTTGTGGATGCTGACCAAGCAATGGCAGTTGGGAGAATTTTTAGGCGATGATGCCGGCTCTCCCATATTTGCTAAAATGTACATGGGCAAGACAAAGCTCACCAAATATGTTCCGGCTAACGGAACCGTGCAAGCGTTTGATGAATCGGTGCCGCTGGAAGCAAAAGTGGAAAGAAGAAGGTTACCGTTTACTGCCGGACCATCTATGTTATCCCTCGATCTGCGTTTGCAAATGGGGCGTCACTGGCTGAAGTTGATCAGCACTTTTGGAGCAACTATTGCGGCGGACTTCATTGCAAAATATAAGATAGCGCTGCCCGATGCGGAACAGCAAGGGGATGCCATGATCACTGCGCATAAAGAAGCGTGGCAACAGTTTAATGCTGTAGCCGGAAGATGCATGGATGGTGCAGCCTTGTATTTCTATCTAAAAGCAGCAACTGCAAATCATGCTTACGACGATATTGCTTCTATCAATGCCGGGCAGTTTGCTGATATTGATGCCAAAGCAGAAAAATTTAAAACCTGGTTTGAGGGCCTGTATTATCAGCCAACAGCGGATGAAAAAGATGCCTGGCTACCGCAGCAGTTGGAATACCAGTTTGCCTGTTCGGCACCTTTGGAAGGAGCAGAAAAAGTGATGACCGCCGGTGAATACTATCATGGCCACATGGACTGGTACAATCTTGACATTGATCCGAAACGAACAGCATTGGATGATACCGGCGTTGCAATTCCGCCCGACATTGAAGAACCAGTCAAACTGAGTTTTGTACCGGCACCTCTTTCGTATGATGGTATGCCCAACACACGCTGGTGGACCTTTGAAGATGGCCGCACCAACTTTGGCAACATCAATCCTTCTACAACGGATCTAGGCAAATTATTGTTCATGGAGTTTACGCTGGTGTATGCCAACGACTGGTTTTTGTTGCCGGTTACTTTACCTGCCGGGAGTATTGCTGCCGTGAAGGGACTTTCTGTTTCCAATGTATTTAGCGAACGATTATGGATTGAAGCAGCCGGAAGAGGACTGGATGATGACTGGCAGAAATGGAGCATGTTTACCATGAACACAAAGGGTAACATGGGCGAGAAAACAGACAACAGTCTGCTGGTGTTACCAACGGTTTCGAAAATCCAGGAAGGCAAACCAATAGAAGAAGTACATCTCATCCGGGATGAAGTAGCTAATATGGTATGGGGAATAGAACACATCATTCCGCTGCCTTCAGGCTTTTCCAAACAAGGCAGTGAAGCCGCAAGAGAATTAAAGAATCGTTACCAGCAGTTAACCAGTAAAGCCATTGATGATGGCACCATCGTTCCGGTGAAAAAGGCATACAAAGCCGATCTGCGTTATGAAGTAATGAATACGGTTCCCGAAAACTGGATTCCCTTTATTCCGGCCCGGATCGACAAAGACATTCGCTCCATACGTTTACAACGGGCAGCCATGCCACGCATACTCGAAGGCGATACGGCAAAGCCGGCGAAAGTAGAACCACGGACAACTATATTGCGCGAAGGCCTGGATGCAACAACACCGCTTACCTATTTCATCAACGAAGAAGAAGTAACGAGAGCCGGCACCAATGTATCGCAAGCCTACCAGCGAACAAGATGGTACAATGGAAAAGTCATCACCTGGATCGGTATGCGCAAGCGGACCGGCAAAGGCGAAAGGGCCAGTCGTTTGGCGTTTGACCAGGGAAAGAATGTTGAGACAAAAAAAGAATAACCCTGAAGGTTTTTCTCATCACATGCGGCGGCTGGTTGCGGTAACAGAATTACATTCAGCAGCCTTTCTTTCCCTTGATGCTTCGTATATTGGCGCATGAAAAATTTGCTTTGTTTTCTCACTATCGGCCTTCTTCTTTCCTGTGCTTCTTCCCATAATGGCAAGGGTAGCGATGGATGGATATCCCTTTTTAACGGCACCAGTCTACAAGGCTGGAGAGCCAATGAAAGCCCGTCTACGTTTAAAGTAGACAGCGGCGCTATTGTCGTTCACGGTCCACGTGCCCACCTTTTTTACGAAGGCGATGTGCAGGCACATAACTTCAAAAACTTCGAATTCAAAGCGCAGGTGATGACCACTCCCGGCTCCAACTCCGGCATCTTTTTTCATACGGCTTTCCAACAGGATGGCTGGCCCGCAAAAGGCTATGAAGCGCAGGTGAACAATTCGCAAAGCGACTGGCGCCGCACCGGCAGTCTTTATGCTACGGAGGATGTAAAAGAAGTGTATGTAAAAGATAATGAATGGTTCACCGAAACCATTCGGGTAGAAGGCAAACGTATCATCATTAAGATCAATGATAGAACCGTTGTTGATTACACCGAACCGGAAGGCGTTGAAAAGCAGGAAGGCCGCAGCCTGAAGCGACTTACGAGCGGAACGTTTGCTTTACAGGGTCATGATCCGGCCAGCAAGGTTTATTTTAAAGACATCTATGTACGACCATTGCCGTAAAACCCATTCACAACTTCCCGCCGGACTTTCTGCGCCTGGACCGTCAACTGACGACTCAATAATGGAAAGA
>DASVSM010000276.1:0-9138 GCA_036388115.1 Flavisolibacter sp. | reverse complement strand
TACTGGATGAAACGCTTTCGGGCTTACGGGTTATCAAAGCCTTCAATTCGGAGCCATTAATGAAAAACCGTTACGGTGATATCAACCAACGCCTGATCACTACAAAGAACAAAGTTGGTTTTAGAAGAGACCTTGCTTCGCCTGCATCGGAGCTGATGGGTGTGATGATCTTTATTGCCATTCTTTTTTTTGGCGGACGACTGGTTTTAAGTAACCAGTATGCGCTGACGGGATCTTTGTTCATTGCTTACCTCGGACTTTTTTACCAATTGATCAATCCTACAAAAGCATTGTCTGGCTCATTCAGTAACATGGCAAGGGGCACTGCTGCCATTGAACGGATTGAAGAAATACTTAACACGGTTAGCACGGTTGACGATAATCCAAACGGGAAAAAGCTGGACACATTTACGGATTGCATTGAACTTAGAAACGTTCATTTTGATTATGATGGTGTGCCCATCTTAAAGGATATTAATCTCAAGGTTCAGAAAGGCAAGACGGTTGCGTTAGTGGGTTCGTCGGGTGCTGGAAAAAGTACACTGGCCGACCTGGTGCCCCGCTTCCACGATGTAAGCGGCGGTGAATTATTAATCGATGGTGTAAATATCAAAGAATACTCTTTGCGTTCGGTAAGAGACCAGATCAGTATTGTTACACAGGAGCCAATCCTGTTTAACGATACGATTGAAAACAACGTTCGCCTGGGAAAACAGGATGCTACACTAGATGATATTGAAGATGCCGCGAAAGTGGCAAACGCCTACAACTTCATCACTAAAAAAGAAGCAGGCTTTCGAACCAATATTGGTGACAGGGGAACAAAGTTGAGTGGTGGCGAACGCCAGCGATTGACGATAGCAAGGGCTATTGTCAAGAATCCGCCGATCCTGATTCTGGATGAAGCCACGTCATCTCTTGATACAGAGAGTGAACGACTGGTGCAGGATGCCATCAACAACATGATGCAGAACAGAACTTCCATTGTGATTGCTCACCGGTTGTCAACCATTCGCCATGCCGATGAAATCATCGTGCTGCAGAAGGGCGGGATTGTAGAGAGAGGAACACATGAGGAGTTGCTAAAAAAGCAGGGTTATTATTACCGGTTAGTGCAAATGCAGGAAGTGAAGTAGAGCCGTCTGCACCAGGACTGTCTGAACCAGGATTTATAGGATTAAATGGATTTATTGGAAATAGGAGAGTTGTTCATTGATGAATGACTCTTGTTTTATGAAGAAGTTATTATCTCCACCTGATCCTCCAATCCACCCAAATCAAGGTTCTGATACTTCTTTGATGTAATCAAAAATGTTGGCAATCTGTTGATCCGACAATTGAGAAAAAGAAGGCATTAACTGACCGTTAAATTGCTTCACCAGCTCTTTCGCATAGGTATTCTCGCTTGCAACGGCAGCCGGGTTCTTCACCCATTTTAAAAGGTTTTTGCGATCTGTCCAGGGGCCGCGGTTTTCTACACCAGCCAGGGCAGGGCCGGTGAGGTTTTTATCAAGCGCATGACAGGTTTGGCAGTTACTTTGAAAAAGATTTTTTCCTGCTTTATTCTTCACTTCTTTTTTTGCAACTGTCTTTTCAGTTTTAATTTCTGCAGATGATTGTACGCTGGATGGAACAGAAGAAAGTTTATTGACAAAAAGGGCAACTGATGCGATCCCTAACACCAGAAGCATGGCATACGCCGGGTATTTTATCTGGTTCATACAGCAAAGGTAGAACAGGATATTGCTGACATACATTATTGAACCAGTACAAAGGAGTATGTGCAGGTTCAATTGCGTAAACCCACCCCAAAGTCTTCAACTGCAATCTTATCTTAGGTCGCCCCTCCAAGGAGGATGTGATATTAAGCTGACGAACGACCATCCCCTCCCTGGAGGGGCGAGTTTAGGAAATGACTTTACTGTAAAACGCTGGGGTGGGTTTACGCAGAAAGAAGAAGAAAAAATGGCTGTGTTCAAATAAGCTAAGCTCAATAGAATTACAAAGCGTACACGCTGTGCGACGCAAGAGACGCCAAATATATATTCTGGCCTCTGGTCCATAAAAAACTCAATTACATTTTGTAACTGAGTTTTCAAAAAGTCATGATCAATAATTACTTCAATACTTCCCGTGAGATCACCAGCTTTTGAATCTCGCTGGTTCCTTCGCCAATGGTACAAAGCTTACTGTCCCTGTAAAATTTTTCGACAGGAAAATCTTTGGTATAACCATAACCCCCAAAGATCTGCACAGCATCGTTGGAAGCTTTTACAGCCACCTCACTTGCATAATATTTTGCCATGGCAGAAGCCTTTGTAACAGACAACCCTTTTTCTTTCAGATCGCAGGCTTGCAGCGTTAATAAATCCGCCGCTTCAATCTCCGTGGCCATGTCGGCCAGCTTAAACGAAATCCCCTGGAAAGAAGCAATCGGTTTATCAAACTGGTGACGCTCCTGCGCATATTGCAAAGCTGCTTCATAGGCGCCTTTGGCAATACCCAGTGAAAGCGAAGCAATTGAAATGCGTCCGCCGTCCAGGATCTTCATGGATTGTTTAAATCCATCACCTACTTCGCCTAGGCGGTTCGCATCTGGAATTATACAATTCTCAAAGATCATTTCAGCAGTTTCGGAAGCCCGCATGCCTAACTTATTTTCTTTCTTGCCACCGCTAAATCCGGGTGTTCCCCGCTCAACTACAAAGGCCGTTGCATTGTTCTTTGCACGTGGTTCGCCAGTGCGACAAATAACAACAGCAATGTCGCCGCTTCTGCCATGCGTGATCCAATTCTTTGTGCCGTTAATGATCCAGTTGTCGCCGTCTTTTATAGCCGTGCATTTCATGTTACCTGCATCGGAGCCGGTGTTTGGTTCCGTTAATCCCCAGGCACCAATCCATTCTGCCGTAGCCAGTTTTGGCAGCCATCTTTGTTTCTGCTCTTCGTTGGCAAAAGTGAGGATATGCCCTGTGCAAAGCGAGTTATGCGCAGCCACACTTAAGCCAATCGAACCATCTACTTTGGCTATTTCTTCAATAATGGTTTTGTATTCAAAATAAGAAAGGCCGGCACCGCCATATTGTTCAGGCACCAGTACGCCCATCATGCCCAGCTCACCCAGTTTTTTAAAAATATGAAGAGGGAATTCCTGGCTTTCATCCCATTCCATAACATGGGGCTTGATGTTTTGAAGGGCAAAGTCGCGGGCCGTTTGCGCTACTTGCGCGGTGATTTCATTGGTCTCGAAATTCATGTCAGCAAATCGTTTAGGGGGGCGAAGATAATGTGGGAACCGGGATTGTCTGAACCATGACTAAGAGGATTAGAAAGATTTACAGGAAATATAAGAGTCGTTCTGTGAGGAACGACTCTTGCTTTATAAAACCGTTTTCTTTCCTCCTCATCCTGCTGGTCCAGCCAAAGCATGGTTCAGGTATTTAGTACTAATCCATCGAAGGCCAGATGGATACCTTTGGGCAGAGTGGGCTCTACATCTTCGTGTTTTCCTAACTGGTGGGAGATGTGTGTAAAGTAAGCTTTCGGCACCTGTAGCTCCTGTACCAACCCGATAGCTTCATCCAATGTATAATGTGAGATGTGTTTTTCTTTTCGCAGGGCGTTCACCACCAAAATTTTACTACCCCTGATCTTTTCTTTTTGGTCTTCATCAATGCGGTTGGCATCGGTGATGTAGGTGAAATCGCCAAAGCGATAACCATACACCGGCATTTTTAAATGCCAGACTTCAACTGGCATAACAGGAACATCACCAATGGCAAAAGGGTCCAGTGTAATTTCATTCAGTTCCAGTTCAGGCACACCGGGATATTTTTTATCGGCAAAGGCATAGGCAAACTCACGCATCACCGCATCAAGCGTCATACTGTTTCCGTAAAGCGGCATTGATTTGTGCTGAAAAAAATTAAAGGCTCTAACATCATCCAGCCCGGCAATATGGTCTTTGTGCGGATGGGTAAACAGCACGGCGTCCAATTTCTTAACACTGCCACGCAACATCTGGTAGCGAAAGTCGGGCGTTGTATCAACAACAAAAGTTGTTGGTCCGGCTTCTACCAGTATGCTGGAGCGAAGCCGTTTGTCTTTTTTATCGGTAGAAGTGCAAACGTTACACGAACATCCTATCATGGGAACACCATTGCTGGTACCGGTGCCAAGGAAAGTTATTTTCAATTGTGGGCTACTCACGCAACAAATGTAAAGAGAGATGTAAGATAAGCGAATCAGGAAACCTGTTCGTCATTGTTATTGGCAGTAAGGTAGCGGCTCATAATATCGTTGTACCATTTTGCGCTTTCCTGTGTTAATGTATCAACGTCAATCTTCAGTTGGGGAACTAAATCAATCAACGTGTTAATGCGGCCTTCCAGTTGCAAAAACTTGTTGAGCACAACAACTTTCCTGTCCTCCAGAATACAAAAGCCACTTTGAAAGGACCCCCGTTCGTAACGAACAATGTAGCCGCTCTCTTCAATCATTTTATCTATTTTATCGAGTGTTGTTTGCGTGTACTTCATAAACCCCTGTCCCCCTAACAGGGAGACTTAGCCTATCCCTCTCTTTATTATTCAATCTGATCTTCTGCAAAAAGAGAGATAAGCAATTTTTAATTTGTTATAAGTGTTTGTAATGACTGCCTGCAAAAGTAAAGCCTTTCCCGCCTAAGTCTCCCCTTTAGGGGACAGGAGGATTACCTGCTCACCATCTGTATCACCGGTACAATCATCTCTTCCAAACTTACCCCACCATGCTGAAATGTATTGCGGTAATAATTGACATAATGATTGTAATTATTGGGATAGCACAGGAACACATCTTCGCCGCCAAAAATGTACGATGAGTTGATAGTAGGTGAAGGCAAACCCACCTCTTTTGGCTCCCTGAAAGCCAGTACTTCTTTGGGATCATAATTCAAATTGCGCCCATGCTTATAGCGAAGATTGGTAGTTGTTTGTTTATCGCCAACCACTTTCACAGGTGTTTTTACCCTCACGCTTCCATGGTCAGTTGCCAAAACGATCCGCACATTTTTATCCGCAATCTTTTTCAGTGCCTGATGAAGCGGCGAGTGTTCAAACCAACTGGCAGTGATGCTTCGATAACTGGTTTCGTCACCGGCCAGTTCTTTTAATACTTCCATTTCTGTTCTTGCATGCGACAGCATGTCAACAAAATTGTACACGATCACATTGAGATCGTTGTTAAGAAGATTATGTACGTTATTTACCAGGTCGAGCCCGGCCTGGTTATTCAAAACTTTTGTGTACGACGTGCGCAGGTTCCCTTCGCCCAGGGTTTTTAATTGAGCTTTGAAAAACTCGTCTTCAAATGTATTTTTCCCGCCTTCTTCATCATCGTTCCGCCAGTGCTGCGGAAACTTCTTTTCAATCTCTATTGGTAAAAGGCCGGAGAAAATGGCATTGCGGGCATAATGGGTGGCAGTAGGCAAAATGCTGTAAAAACTATCTTCTTCTACCACTCTGAAACTTTCTGAAAACGTGGGCATGATGGTACGCCACTGGTCAAAGCGCAGGTTGTCAATCAGGACAAAAAAAGTAGGAACACCTTTTTCCAGCGATGGTAAAACTTTCTCCCTGATCAATGTATGCGACATTACCGGTTTTTCCTTTGCACCGGGTTTGAGCCAGGATGCATAGTTGCGTGAAATAAACTTGAAAAACTCCGTGTTGGCTTCCTGCTTCTGGCTCTGAAATACTTCCTGCATTTCTGGACTGTCGCTACGTTGTAAGCTCAGTTCCCAGCGCACCAGTTCCTTGTAAATTCCCATCCATTCATCATAGTTAGGATTGGAGTTAAGCGCCATAAACAGGTTACGGAATTGTTGCTGGTAAGCGGTGGTCGTTCTTTCGGCCACCAGCCGCCTGTTGTCGATTATTTTTTTTAACGAAAGCCACACCTGGTTTGGGTTTACCGGCTTAATCAGATAGTCAGAAATCTGGCTGCCGATGGCTTCATCCATCAGGTTTTCTGTTTCGTTCTTGGTAATAAGAACTACCGGTATTTGCTCATTTATTTCTTTGATCTTTGATAATGTCTCCAGGCCGGTAATGCCGGGCATTGTTTCATCGAGCAGTACCACATCAACAATATTCTCCTTTACATAATCGATGGCATCAAAGCCATTGGTAAGTGTTTGTACATCGTAACCTTTATTTTGTAAGAATATTTTCTGCGATTGAAGACTCTCGATCTCGTCATCTACCCAAAGAATTTTTGCAACTGCCATTGTTATTTCTCCTGTTTAATACGAATGTGATTGAACTATTTTTCTATGAATGCCGAACGTTATCTGGGCGCTAAATTGAAGCTTATTTTTTTGTAATTCTTTAAATGCCGTGTTATCAATAGTAGGAATATTATATCCCATCACCACCCGATGCCTTGCCATTCCAACACCAATTTCGGGCCGCACCTTCAGATTCCCGGCCCGAAGATCTGTGTAGTACACAACGGCCAATCCTACATCCAGCAGCCAGTGATGCCAGATGCCAAATTTGGTTCCGTAGATATTTTTATCCCTGCCGAAATGCAGTTCTTCCGAAAGATAAACAGCACTTCCCGAAGCACCGTGCCTGCCATCACGATAAATGGCCTTGGCTACACCGATCTCATAAAACGTGTAATTTTTTGTGCCCTCACCATCCATCTGCGCATGTATGCCCACTAAAATATCAGTTGATTTGATGGTGTGATATACATGTCGCTTTCGTAAACTATCCTGAGCAAAAACAGAACCGGGAGCCAGGAAAAGAAAGATATACAGAATCCTTATTTTCATTGCGGCAAACAAAATAACACATTAAGGGTTAAAAGAAACAGAAAGCTAAGTATGGAAAGAACACACCGCAAAATTATCAACGACCCCGTTTATGGCTTTATTACCGTTGATCAGCCGCTTATCTTAGAAATTATCTCGCATCCATACTACCAACGTCTTCGGCGCATTCATCAAATGGCATTTGCCTCCCTGGTTTATCCGGGTGCCGTTCATACAAGGCTTCATCATTCGTTGGGAGCCTACCATTTAATGGGGCTTGCTTTGAACGAACTGCGCAACAAAGGAATTGAAATCACAAAAGAAGAGGAAACAGGTGCAAAGATCGCTATCCTGCTGCACGACATCGGGCACGGCCCCTACTCACATGCACTGGAAAGAAAACTAATTAAAGGTGTGCATCATGAAGACATTTCGATGCTGATCCTTCAACTATTGAACGAACAATTTGGAGGGCAACTGCAAACGGCAATCGAAATTTTCAGCGATGAATACCACAAGCCTTTTCTTCACCAACTGGTTTCAGGGCAATTAGATGTGGACCGTATGGATTACCTGAACAGAGATTCATTTTTTACCGGTGTGGTAGAAGGAGCCATCGGCTACGACCGGATTTTAAAAATGCTGGCGGTTCATGAAGGAGAACTGATGGTAGAAGAGAAAGCCATTTTCACTGTTGAAAAATTTCTGGTTTCACGGCGGTTAATGTACTGGCAGGTGTACCTGCATAAAACGGTGATGGCTGCTGAAAAGATGCTGGTCAGGATTATTGAAAGAGCCAATGAACTTATTGCAAATGGCATTGACCTACCGATGGCATCTGCTAACCTCACTTTCTTTTTGAAAGACCATAAACCAGACGGAAAATTTATAAAACACCTGGAAAATTTTGCACAGTTAGATGAGTCGGATGTGATGTGCACGATTAAAAACTGGTGCGGTCATTTTGATAAAGTGTTATCTCGTTTAAGCAAAGGCCTGGTAGAAAGAAAACTGCTGAAGATCAAATTTGCTTCCGCTCCGTTTGATGATCTTTTGCTGCAATCATTACGAAAAGATGTTGCGCAAAGGCTGGCCATTACTGAAACCGAAGCAGCCTATTTTGTATTTACGGGAGAAGCTGTAAATACCACTTATAATCCTGCCGACGAGCATATAAAAATACTTTACAAAGACGGATCGGTTACCGACATCTCGCAGGTTGATAATGCACTTATTCACCAGCGTTTATCCACCCCTGTCAAAAAATATTACCTTTGTTATCTTAAATAAAGAATTAATGCAAGATATAAAAAGTCAAAATACTCATAATAAGTTAAGGCCCATGTTCGTTTGACTTTTTTTATCCTGACATTTGTTATTATCTGTCTTGAATTTTCGGGACCACTTTATCTGATAGCTTATGCAGTTTACAGCCGCCCAGATTTCGGTATTATTGAACGGAAGAGTTGAAGGGAATGCCGACGCAATAGTCTTTTCATTTGGAAAGATTGAAGACGCACGGGAAGGGCAGCTTACTTTTTTAGCTAATCCTAAATACGAAGAATTTCTCTACACCACAAATGCTTCCATTGCCATCATTAACGACGGATATGAACTCCGCGAACCAATAAGTCCAACACTGATCCGCGTTCCGGATGCTTATACTGCATTTGCACAGTTGCTTGGTAACTACCAGGCGATGGTAACCCAGCAATTAAAAGGAATTCAGCAACCATCATACATTTCATCTTCCGCAAAAATTGCCGATGATGTATACATTGGCGCCTTTAGCTACATCGGTGAAAATGTAAAAGTAGGTACCGGCACAAAAATATTTCCCAACTCTTTTATTGGTGATAATGTAATCATCGGAAAGAATTGCATGATCCATCCCGGTGTTAAGATTTATCATGACTGTGAGGTGGGAAGCTTTGTAAATATTCATGCAGGTACTGTTGTTGGCTCAGATGGCTTTGGCTTTGCACCACAAACCGATGGTTCGTTTAAAAAAGTACCACAGATCGGAAATGTTGTGATTGAAGACCACGTTGAAATTGGTGCGAATGCTACGATTGACAGGGCTACTATGGGTTCTACCTGCATAAAGTCCGGTGCTAAACTCGATAACCTGATTCAGATTGCACACAATGTTGAAGTAGGGAACAGCACTGTCATTGCAGCACAGGCCGGTGTAAGTGGTTCTACAAAAATTGGCAACAACGTTATGATTGGCGGGCAGGCTGGATTGGTTGGCCATATTCAAATTGCAGACGGAGTAAAAATCAATGCGCAGAGCGGGGTGAGTAAATCAATCAAAGAATCATACTGCACGGTTACGG
>DASVSM010000275.1:0-4082 GCA_036388115.1 Flavisolibacter sp. | reverse complement strand
GACCCGGGCTTCACCAGCCAGCAAAATTTTTATCCGGTGGTTAGATAATGCCGTTGATGAACTCAGCATTCCGTTACCATTCATAAATATTTTGGTAAGGTAGTTTGCCGGCACATATACTTTTAGTGGTGAAGAGAGGCCTGTGTATTTTTTTGCCAGCGACAGATGACCGTCGGCTAACCGCATGTCAAGCAATTTTGCATTGCCTTCCACCAGCATCTCGCCGGCCTTGTTTTCGGTCAATACAATATCTATGCCCTCATCTATAGAGAGCGATGTAAAGACCTCTTTTAACTGGATAACTTTTGTTTCGCTTTGCGTTATTTTCTGGGCAAATGCAGAAAACGAAAGGCTGCTTAGCAGCAAACAGAGAAAGAAGAATGTTGGTTTCATTTGTTTCAGGTTTAGAACACAAAGATGGCTTTCTGACAACCCGGAAACAATCGCATAAAGCGGTATGATTTTGCCTTTTTGAGGAGAGTTGAGGGGCTTCTATCACATATGCATGTAGTGGGAGAAAACATCGCTATCAAAGAAAGGGAAGAACAGAAAATTTTCAATGCTCAATTTTGAAGTCCCAATAATAGAATCGCCGTCCTGCATTGAAAATGGAACATTGAGCATTGTTGATCGAGAATTTCTTAAGCAAGGTGGCGTTCATCCAAATACGCCTCTGTACAGTTTACTTCTTTCGCTTGCCGATTTGGAAAGACCTGGAGATATTGAAGCCAAACTGAATATCTCCGTTCGCCCAATCATTGGTAGTTTCGGTTAAGAACACCCGTTCATTCATTCCAACCGCATTGGTAAAATGCAATTGAAATACATGCCCGCCGGTTTCAATATCAAAACCTATGGACAATGGATTGTGCACATCACGCAGATCGTTTTGGTTAATTACATAATAATAATCCACGTTCAAAGAGATCCGTTTTGTAAGCTTTATGCGTCCGCCAATACCAGTTGCATAGAGGTCGTTTGGATCGGCTTTTGTTTCCACAAAATTGCGGTGCAGCATTGTGGGCATTAATTGCAGTGTAAGATTTTCGCTGAACTTCCTTCCAATAATTGCCTGGCCGTAATAGCCAACCCTTGAAGAAAAATGATTCTCCCGCGCCGGATCGCTCCAGGGAGCGCCAATGATGGTGGAGCCGGCAACAGCCACTAATGAAAAGGGCAATGAACCCGGCCCTGTAGCTTGCTGAACGGCCCGCCATTTAAGAAAACCATCAATCTCTTTCTTCAATGAGCCACGGCCAATACCAACAGTCAGATGATCGGAGATGCCATAATCTAACCCTAAACGTATTGTTGCCTGGTCCAGGCCGAAGAATTCGGAAAGTCCCTGGTTCACATTTCCAAAACGGTGCAGGATTCGAAAGTCAAGTACGCCGGGGCGCAGCATTTCCACGCTGTGCGACATGATGACCCTTGATGATTTAAAAGAGTTAGAGACGTACTCCTTTTGCGGCTTCCCTTCGCCGAGGCCTTTCAGCAGATCTTCGTCCTGGGCAAACGATTTTGTGGTAACCAAAGCGGCTACCAAAAGAAAAAGTGTTGGTTTTAGTATCATGGTTTTATTACCCTTTAAGTGGTTCCAGTTTCGTGTCCACCGTGACCCTAATCGTGTTGGAGACTTTTTCTTTCACAACCGATGGGATGGAGATGTTGTAATCGGACAGTTGAATGTTAAAGGTAGACGTCGCATCAATCTTCCCTGCATTCACTTTAACGGTTCCCGGTGCTTCCACCTCTTTGGTTACGCCGTGGATGGTCATTTTCCCTTTCACATTCACCTTATAGGTTCCGTCTTTTGCATAGTTCACTGTCGAATTATTGGCAACGCTGCCCTTGAACGTAGCCTTTGGGAACTTGCCACTTTCTACATAGTTTTCATTAAAGTGTTCCTGCATCAGTTTTTTCTCAAACTCAAAGCCTTTCATCTGCACTTCAAACTGAAGGGCCCCGGTTTTTGTATCTAAAACTGCGGTTACGGTTTTGTTCTTTGCTTCAATGTCTTCCATTGGCGCTTTGGAGAAAAAATCAATTTTACCAGTTTTTGTAAAATACCGCCCTTGTGCATTTATTGCTGTTGTAAAGAGAAGGAGTGCGGCCAGGGTTACGAGACTTTGTTTGAACATGGTGTTTTCATTTTGTATTTAGGTCTTTATTTTTTGTTTATCACGCCACCATAATCAATGTTGATGGTGGTGCCCAGGCTGGAAAGAAGATCATCGGGATCAGCCGAGCTTTTACTATAGCCTGAAAATTTTCCCTGCAATGTAACTGGCGCACCAACTTTTAATGGTGAAACACTTTCCTTATTCCGTTCATCTAAACCAACTACCACACTTGACGCATTGCCTTCTTCGCTTAGTACAACGGCGGATGAATCAAAGCTTTGAACGATACCGGTAACTCTCACAATCTTATCCATGAATCGTTTGCTTGCACTGGCTGTATCCTTGTCAAAAGCATCTACCAGCTCTTTTGTGGTAATGGTTATGTCAGGCTCTTTATCCGCATAGTTGGTTGCTTTTTCAAAGTACTTCCACGCAGCAATGCTTCCGGCCACAACAATAAGAAGAACAACGCCAAGTATAATTTTTCGTTTCATAAATTAAAATTAAACATGGCTCAGTTATTTGGCGCACCGGCATCGATCCAGGCTTTCACTTTACGTATGTCGCAGGCATTCATTTTTCCACCTCCATGTGGCATGGGTACAAACCCCGGTTCATGATTAATGGCACCGTACAAACGGCCGTTGTCTGCTACTGCCTTGATAGCACCATGGCTGCCTAAGTCCACATTGCCGGAAGGAACGCTTCCACTATGACAGCCAATGCAACTATAAGATGTCAGGATGGTATTGATGGTTGTTGAATATTTAACTGTTGCTGCATTTACAGAGCAGTTATACAACTCTTCTTCGTTATCGTACTGGCAACCTGTCGCCGCGGTTACCAGTAATAGCAGTAAACTGAATTTTCTCTTCATACGGTTACTTATTCGGTGCTCCGGAATCGTTCCATTTTTTAAATTGTTTTATCTCACAATCAAAAAGTCTAGCGCCGCCTTTGGGCACGGGCGAACAACCCGGAAGGTGATTGATGGCACCCCACAAGTTGTATCAAGAGGTTCCTGTTTACATGAAAGAATAACCGCACTACTGCCAATGTTGGATAGGGCAACCATCAAAAACTTTTTCTTTGCTGAGAGATTCACAGCAATAAGTCAATAGAAAGCTTTGAAATGTAACCTCTCAGCAAAGAATTTTTGAACCAATCATTTGACGTTCGATCCGTTTTGCGCTATGTTATCGGGGTTTACTAAAATCAGCTTTCCCTCTGGTTCCTCGGCAGTCAGAATCATTCCCTGGCTTTCTATCCCTCTCATTTTACGGGGTGCCAGGTTGGCCACGACAATCACCTGCTTGTTCAGCAAGTCTTCCGGGGTAAAATGCTGGGCAATGCCGGAAACGATTGTTCTCCTTTCAAAGCCCAAATCAACTTCCAGCTTCAGCAGCTTGTCTGCTTTTTGTACTTTTTCTGCCGACAGAATGGTCCCTATCCGGAGATCCAGCTTATCAAAATCATCGTAGACGATCTCCGGTTTCAGGTTGGTGGTTACCGATGGAGAACCACCTGTATCAGAAGTAATTTGCTCATTGCCTGTTGCCGGTTGCTGATTATTTGCTGCTTTCTCCTGTTCCATTTTTGATTTTTCAAGACTTGTTTTCAATTTTTCAACCTGGTATTGCACTTCGGCATCTTCTATTTTCCGGAACAATAATTCGGGCGGCCGAAGTGAATAACCCACGCTTAATAATTTGAGCGAGCCTGCATTTTGCCAATCCAGCACCTTGTCTACCACTTTCATCAGGTGACACATTTTTCGGGCAGTGTTGGGCAAGAAGGGATTGATGTAAATGGCGAGATTGGCACAAAGCTGTAAACACAGGTGGAGACAGTTATCAATCTGCTTTTGTGCTTCTTCTACTACTAGACCTTCACCGCTTGTTTGTCTTGCTTTGATCCAGGGTTCTTTCTCCTGCATGTACTTATTGCCTTTGCGGGCAA
>DASVSM010000274.1:0-8994 GCA_036388115.1 Flavisolibacter sp. | reverse complement strand
ATCTAGTCATCAATCAGTGAAATCGAAATATAAATCTGTGGAATCTGTGATTGAGCAACGAAATAAAATACATCCTCACAAGTTCACCATGTGGGTGGCCATTGGAAGCATCGTGATGATGTTTGCAGGGTTGACAAGTGCGTATATTGTAAAGAGCGGGCAGGCCGGCTGGCACGAGGTAAAAACGCCTGGCGTATTTTGGGCGTCAACCGCCACATTGCTGCTTTCCAGCATCACCATCCAGGCCGCGGTGCGCTGCTTTAAACACCGCTCCATGGCCGCCTTCCGCAGCCTGATGCTGGTAACACTTGTATTGGGCCTCGCATTTGTAGCGATGCAATGGATAGGATTTAATTGGCTCTGGGACAGAGGTGTTCATTTTGAGGGAGCCTCCGGAGCGGGACAGTTCTTGTATATTATTTTCGGCCTGCATGCGCTGCATGTGTTGGGCGGGATTGTTGCACTGATCATTGTGTTTGCACGCCAGTATTTTGGCAGCACAAGAACGTACAATTCTACCCCTATTGAGATCGTGAGCACTTACTGGCATTTTGTTGATTTGCTCTGGATCTATTTATTGGTGTTCTTTATTTGGATAGGATAAAAAACGTTTGTGGTTTGTAGTAGGTGGTTGGTAGTTGGCTGTTCAAATCCGAAAAGTCTCTGCAACAATCATCAAAACAAAACCGCAAGCTGAAGGAACGAATAGGGTTTGATGGCAGTAAACAACCACAAACCAGAAACTACAAACTATAAACTCAATTATGGCAACTGCTGCGGCAACTAGAACAAATTGGTGGAACGGAGGGAGAAGTCCTTTCAACGTGGAGTATGGCAAACTCATGATGTGGTATTTTCTGATGAGTGATGCCTTTACTTTCGGTGCCTTCCTGATCTCTTACGGAACCATTCGTTTCTCGCAAAACTACTGGCCCAATCCAAACGAAGTCTTTAACGCATTTCCCGGTGCCGGTCATGCCAACCTGCCACTCGCTTTTGTGAGCTTAATGACATTCATCCTGATCATGAGCTCCGTAACAATGGTACTTGCCGTGCACGAAGGACATCACAACAATAAAAAAGCCGTTGTTAAGTGGCTTGCCTGGACAGTTGTTGGCGGCATCGCCTTCCTGGCCTGCCAGGCATGGGAGTGGACGCACCTTATTACCGGCGAACATGCAGTAATGAATGGCAACGCTTTGAGTGTTATCGGTCAAACAACAACAGTAAATCCGTGGGGACCGTTAGCAGACGTTTCCAGTGCCACGGCAGCTTTACAAAATACGCCGCATAATATCCTCGTAACACTGGCACATGGCCAACACCACGACATGGGCCACGAACAACTAGCCGCTCTGACAGACGACAAATTAAGAGGCATGATCAACATCGCAGAACTGCATGTACGCGAGCAGGGTCCTGTAGCCTTTGGTGGTTACTTCTATGCCATCACCGGTTTTCATGGCTTTCACGTTACTTCCGGTGTTGTCATCAACATAGTAATGCTTCTGATGGCGCAGAACGGTGTATTTGAAAAACGCGGCCATTACCTGATGATCGAAAAAGCAGGTTTATACTGGCACTTTGTAGATCTTGTATGGGTATTCGTATTCCTTTGCTTTTATCTTATCTAATTAAATAACGAACGTAATTACATGGAACATCATACAGAGACAACAGAAGTAACCTTTCATCACGAACCGTCGCAGGGAACCAAACGGATATGGAAAACGTTTTGGATCTTACTGGGTATTACAGTGATAGAACTTGCACTAGGGTTTTTTATGTACCTTTTTCCAGACCTGCCAAGTTTCGTTGTATTATTTCTAAAAGGCGTGATCGTGATTCTCTCCCTGGCAAAAGCGTTCTATATCGTGGGTGTGTTTATGCACCTTGGCGATGAGATCCGGAACATGGTGATGACCATTGTAGTTCCTCTCATGCTTTTTGTCTGGTTCATTGGGGCGTTTTTGTGGGATGGCAATTCTTACCGCACCATGCGCAACCGTTATGATCCTTCCATGGAAAACAAAACCATGCAGGCCCCAACACAAAAGAAAGATACATCGGTACTACCACTGCATTAATAGTTTGTTATACTAAACACATTTACTGAACCGCCGCCTACCTTTGCGGCGGTTTTTTATTGCGGCAGTTGGACGCTCGGGGCAGGATCAGCCGGATTATTCCGGGCTTACCTTCCTTCAATGACAGCCGTGGCCAGCGACTAAACTGACCCGATAAGTTCCCGTAACACTTTAAATCCCGCCATCAGCGGTTATGAATAAGACAGCATTATACGGATTGATCATCGGCATCTTTATCCCCGTGATGGCCTACTTCATTATGAAGTTTATTCCTACCAACGAGATGCCGCACCGCCTTTTTTATGACAGGGTAGAAACGCAGGTAAAGAATGGAAAAGAGACCATCGATACTGTCTGGCAAAAAGTTCCCGACTTTGAACTGACCAACCAGCTAGGACAGAAAATCACCTGGAATGATCTGAAGGGAAAAATTGTTGTTGCTGATTTCTTTTTCACCCGCTGCCCTGTGATTTGTCCGAAGATGACACGCAACATGAAACGCTTACAGGATGCAGTGAAAAGAAATGTAAGAACCGGACCAAAAGATGCTGACTTCGTACAATTTATCTCCTTTACCGTAGATCCCCAACACGATAGCGTAGCGGAGCTAAAAAAGTTTGCCGACCGCTACCAGATCAACCCGCAAAACTGGTGGTTGCTCACCGGAGACAAAAAAGAGATTTATGACCTGGCATTGCAAGGAATGAAAATGGGTATCAATGAAACCAACGTGGATACTGCTTTTATACATCCGCAGCAGTTTGTATTGATCGATAAAGAACGGGTTATACGAACACGCCGGGACGAACTTGGCAACGTAAAATTGTACAACGGTCTTGACTCGAACGATATTAAAAACGTGGCAGAAGACATCATTTTGCTGACGCTTGAAAAAGAAAAGAACAAGAAATTCTTCCTCATCGATAAACTGCCGCTGATTGGCGTTGTTATGGGAATTGCCGTGATTTTGGTAACAGGGATGATGGTGTTTTTCAAAAACAAACCAACCGCATGAGCCTGACACTGAAAAAGAACGACAAAAAGGCAAGAGTTCTGATTTTAAGCTTTTCGGCAGTTGTGTTTATTGCTGTAACCGTACTGGAACGAGTAACATTAAACGTTAACCTCGGTTTCAATCCGCACCTTCTAGCACTGACGAATGCAGTCATCAATTCTGTGGTATCTGTTTTATTATTAGCTGGGCTAATCACTGCCCGGCGGGGTGCTTACGAAACACATCGCAAAATCATGCTGGCGGCACTTTGCCTGTCGGTTGTTTTCCTGATAACATACATTGCCCATCATTTGTTTGCAGGTTCTACATGGTATGGCGACACGGACAAGAATGGTGTTGTTAGTGAAGCGGAAAAGGCCGCTGCAGGCACCAGCCGCTATATATATTTTGTTTTATTGGGAACGCATATTTTGCTGGCCGGGATTTCTCTTCCTTTTATTTTATTTACTGCTTACCGTGCACTGATCAATGAAAACGCCAGGCATCGTAAAATTGCAAAGATCACCTGGCCCATGTGGTTTTACGTAGCGGTTACAGGGCCGATCGTGTACTGGATGATCAGCCAATATTATTGATCACGTTTCTTGATTTGTAATTCCTCCCACAGCGTGGTGCCATCTTTTTCCCTGGTAAATACGATAGCATCATCTTCCTGTAACACAATTTCCGCCGTGGTGTAAACAAGGCTACTATCCAACAAGTGGCCACCAATCGTTTTACCCGTACTGTCACTTACGCTCATGTGAATATGTGAGCCATTAGTGGAGACAGTGCCAGATAGACTAACAATTTCAAAATGCCCTATTCCTTTTACCCCTTCGGGCTGATTGGCAAAACGAATATGATACTGAGTTAAACTGCCGGCGCAGGTTGCTATCCATCCGGCCTGAATATTATGAGTCCGAACATAGTTCTCAATTTCTTTTTTGAGATCAGCACCTGGCTTTAGCCGGAAGGCATGTGTCTTTATCATATTCGATTGACAGGAAAATAAGAAGAAAGGAAGGAAAAATGCAATGGCAACTTTCATTTCACTCCAAACTTCCGGTTTTTAAAATCAATCACCACAACCTTAACCCAGAATAATGCATTTCCAGTCATAGCATCCGTCTTCGTATCCATACCATACCCGGAGTGATTGGCATAAACCAGCACATTTGCAAAACGCTGGCCCGCTAAATCAAAACTGTCTTTCATCAACCGGCCTGTTACGTTGTGGTATTGACCCCAGGACGAAATGCGAACGGTATCGACATTGGCGCCTGTTGAAAACCGATCGATATACCTTGCCTGCGTGATCAGCGGAAACATGCTGGAACCATTGTCGAACGTTACCCGGAACTGTTTGCCCCGAAACGACATTGGAATAATAATTTTTCTATCGGAGCCAAACTCCATATCTACAAACGCTGTTTTATATGCCTCAGGGAGAGATTCGCAGATGGCAAACCGTTGGTTTGGATAATCGATAATGAGTACTTTATTTTGAAATGCATCAGCGCCAAGAGTGCCCAGGTGCAAAGTATCGTCGGCCGAACGGATCGAAAGCATATCGCCATAACCACTTTTCACAACGCAGTTTTCGCTAAATAACCTGATGTCGCCGGCTTCAACCGAAAGATTCTTAAATGACTTATTGCTGTTCCAAAACTGCAGCGGTCCTTTTAACCGGCGGTATTGGTCCTGCATCCGGGGATGCCTGATAAAAACCGATTGCATGTTCTTTTCATAGAGCTCGGTATAAGGATCGCCAAGATCAAATTGCAGGCTGAAGTTGTAGGGCAACCCTTCGATCTTAACAGGCACAAACATGTACATTCTGTCGTAGCGCTTTCCATTCAGGTCCGCACCTCCCCAATAGAACCTGGCCCATGGAATTTCCTTATCGTTCCGCAAGGAAGTGATCGTCCAGGTTCCATAATGGTTGTTATTGGTAAAGAAGGAAAAAGCACAAAGAAGAATTACTCCCAGGAAGATAAAAGCAGTCAGCTTGATGTAACGCATGAAACAAATTACAAATTAATGCAGAGAAACCCGGAACGAAGGCGGCGAAAAGGTTCATATGATTTCGATACTTATCTGGTTCAATTTAAGGACAAACTGCAATGACAGCTAACGTCTCAGGTATTGCCTAAGGCAGGGATTTGGCAATCCTGAAGTTGAATAAAGTTATTGTGTTTACATTTTGTTTGTTAGCCACATAGTATTACATCTGCCCTGCTTTTGGCAATACCATGTTGTGCGTTCGTCCTTTATTCCAGTTTAATTGTAAACATGACTGGCTTCTTTGCCTGAGAGATATTCTCTTTGTCAAAGTAACATACCTGAAAGGTGTCTTTACCTGTTCGTCTTTTATACAATAAAAGTTCAGCTAAAGAGAAACTTAGCGCATTACCAGTTCCTTTGCCTTTGCTCAAAGCAACTCGTGAATCATTGATGTCGTCAACTATCAAATTAGTTTCGCAATCACTACAGGGAGTGTCCCTAAAAAAGAACACTTTAATAGAGTCACCCTGTTTTATTTGAGATGATTTAATGATAAGTGTGTTGTTAGTATAATAAGTGAGTTCCTTCGGCTTTTTGTCATTGTAGTAGACGTGCCAATAATCAATGGTGTCAGCCTTAACAACTATTACGATACTCATGAACAATAAGAGCGAAAAAATAAATTTCATTCTATAAGCTTGGTGAGTCTTGAATAACACATAAAACGTTGCTTTACGCAACTTCTTGCTTCAAACATAACTAATAATCAATACGAAATGGAACAAGAACAATTTGCAGAATAAAGAGACGAAAGTACAAGAGTCCGCCATCTTACTATCTGCACCAGCCTGCCCACAACTCTACTTCGGCTTATACTTCGCTTCCTGGAATATCTTTTTTGCCGTTGTCCGTAAAATTTGTTCAACCGTCATCTTCCCATTCTCCTCTTCAAACTTTTGAATAATGCGCCAGCCAATCCATGGGCCGATGTTACCCGGTGCACCTTGCGGTAAGGTATTGGTGAAAGGCGCTTCGCCAATATACGTTTGGATAGTTGCCTGCTCTACCGTAAACAGGTTCTCGTTTTGGGTGATCACCCCCCAGATGTTTCCTTCTTCCCTTTCCAGCGCAGCAGTCTGTTGCGCTGTATATCCAGTGATTAAACTGTCCGGTGTTTGTGGTAGCAGTTTTTTCATCAGCCACCACTGCTTGCCTTTTTCTATCATTTGCTCAATCAACGATGCGCCTTCGCTGGTATCGGCGTACAGTTCGCCAACAATGGCGCGGATGGAATTAGGAACAATATATTCCGGTTCAAACCGGCGGCGGATATAGTCGGGGTATTGTGTGGGGTCATACGCTCCATAATCCTTGCCCAGGAACATTTGCAGGCTGATAACAAGCGTGTCCTGGAAATAAGTGCTTCCGTACAATTCATTCGGGTTTTCTGGATTCAAACTTTCTATTGAGGTTAAAACCACCGGCGTTTTGAAGGATGGGAAATAGTGTTTTACATAACGGAGATTTTGCTCCAGGTTATTTTCAATATCGCCAAGAGAAGTAAATTTCTTGTCTGCCTCCACAGCCAGCGGCTTGATAAAACGATAGTATTGCAACAGCGCGTTGTCGAACGGAATGCCTTGTTCTGTTGCTATTTCGCTGATGGGTGCAAAGTATTTAAAGTAAACAGCTAAAAAGGCAGGGTATTTTCTTTCTACTTGTTGCAGCGAAGCCCGGATCTGTGTTGTATCCATCGCAAAAAAATCCTTGTCAAAGCGCTGGATGCTGATATTCATTTTAATATCCGATACATCCGGTGCATCTTTTTCACTGGAACAGGAGGCAAGAAGCAAAATAGCAACAAGACTAAACCAATGCATACACGGCTTTGTTTTTGATTTATTACGGAACTTTGGAAGCTACAGTTTAAACAACGAAGATGAAAATTTATTTGGCGCAGCAAAATTATCACATCGGAAACTTTGAATCGAATACACAGAAAATTATAGACGGAATTAACAGGGCAAAGAGTGAAGGCGCTGACCTGGTGCTGTTTTCAGAGCTTTGCATCTGCGGCTACCCGCCAAGGGATTTCCTGGAGTTCAACGATTTCATTAACCAGTGTTATGCTGCCATTGACCAGGTAAAAGAACATGCTGATGATATTGGTGTGCTCATTGGCTCACCGGCACTTAACCCCCTGAAAGAAGGGAAAGAATTGTTTAACGCGGCTTTTCTTCTTTACCAAAAAGAGATCAAGGCAGAGATACACAAAACCCTGCTGCCCACTTACGATGTGTTTGACGAGAACCGTTATTTTGAACCGGCCTTTGAGTGGAAATGCATCGAGTTCAAAGGAAAAAAATTAGCCGTTACCATTTGCGAAGACATCTGGAACCTGGGCGATAACCCGCTTTACCGGCAAACACCAATGGAAGTGCTGATACAGGAAAGGCCGGATGTGATGCTGAACCTTTCGGCTTCGCCCTACAATTATGCGCAGGACGTGGTGCGCAACAGCATTGTAAAAGCACATGCTGAGAAGTACTGTATTCCTATGTTGTATTGCAATAATGTGGGCTCACAAACAGATATTGTATTTGACGGGGGAAGCCTGGTGTATGATGCGGCCGGAAATAAGGTGAAGGAGATGGCTTACTTTGAAGAGGACTACTATTTGTATAGCCTTCCCCCGGCTCCCTCCCAAGCAGGGGGAACAGGCAGTGCACAGCCCTTGCCGGAGCATGATGCACCCATAAAAATGGAAACAAGCTTAAGCGAGGATCATGTGTTGAAGACTTCTTCCTTAGAAGGTAGAGGAGCTGGCTCAGGGTCGTCGTATTTCTATTCTGCCGCCGATGTGGGCAAAGGTTCTGACATCATAACCTATCTAACTGATGATAAGAACATCCATGAAATTTACTGCGCCTTGTTGCTGGGAATTCGCGACTATTTTCAGAAAATGGGTTTTAAAAAAGCAACACTTGGTGCCAGTGGTGGCATTGACAGCGCCGTAGTGCAGGCACTGGCAGTGGAAGCATTGGGAAAAGAGGCGGTGCATGTGCTGCTGATGCCCTCGCAATATTCTTCTGATCATTCGGTGAGCGATGCAGAACAATTAAGCAGGAACCTGGATAACCGCTATGATATTGTTGCCATAAAAGACACGTTTGAAACTTTCTCCACCACGCTCAAACCAATCTTTGGCGATCTACCGTTTAATGTGGCAGAAGAAAATATTCAAAGCCGCATCCGCGGTAACTTGTTAATGGCCGTTGCCAATAAATTCGGGTACATTTTGCTCAACACATCCAATAAAAGCGAACTGGCCACCGGATATGGAACCTTGTACGGCGATATGGCGGGTGGCTTAAGTGTGTTGGGCGACCTGTATAAAATGCAGGTGTATGCATTGGCAAGATATATCAACCGCAAAGGCGAAATTATTCCTGACCACATTTTAACCAAGGCGCCTTCGGCTGAATTGCGGCCCAATCAAAAAGATTCCGACAGCCTGCCTGACTACGATATTCTGGACAGGGTTCTTTACCACTACATTGAACTGCGCCAGGGGCCGAAAGAGATCATTGCACAAGGTTACGATGCTGCGCTGGTGACAAGAATTTTGCGGCTGGTCAATATGAATGAATACAAACGCAACCAGTTTTGTCCTATCATTCGTGTGAGCAGCAAAGCGTTTGGCGTGGGAAGAAGGTTGCCGATAGTGGCGAAGTATCTGTCGTAGTGGAGAGGGTCAGGGTGAGGTACTATTTGATCTTATACCGGTACAACCTGCTCTGCGCCTGCACGGCTCCATTGCTGGTTGTTCTGGTTTCAATAATGCCTACGCCTTCCGCAAAATAATAATCAACACGGACATCAAAAGGCAAAGGCATGAGCGGTATA
>DASVSM010000273.1:0-5093 GCA_036388115.1 Flavisolibacter sp. | reverse complement strand
TATTTGCCTCTACCTGAATATGAATTTGTTTTACTGTTTCGAAAGTAGCTGCTATGGCCGTGCATAAGTCTTCGAAATAGGACTGCAGGGATATGTTACCGGTTTTAGCTTCATTACTATACAGGTGACAATGCAAAAGTTCAATTGATTTTATGCGGGTCTTCAAAGCTGCCATCGGCACGTCGCCTGCTGCATTTCTTCCGGCTACATCCACTAAACGGTTAATCACAGCGAGGTTGTTTTTCACGCGGTGGTGAATTTCGTTTTGAAGTAATTCGATACGCTGCTTGTCACGTTCTGCACGGCGGCGGTTGCGGTATTGCAGCCAAAGTCCGGCTGATACCAGTACTAGCAAGATAGCTGTGCCGATGAGTACAAGATTCCTGGTTTTCAGCTTTTCCTTGTCAAGCGCAGATTGCTCTTTCTCCAAGTGCAAACTATCGGCAATGGCACGGGTGTGGTACTGGGTTTCTAATCGTAATAGTTGCTGATTTGATTTATGAAGGAGAGAAGAATCATCCGCAAATGAAGAGCCGGAGTAACTGTTCAATGATTGTAATTTATTGTATTCGTCTCCCGACATTTCTAAAGTAGTTACGGTATCCTTTTGTTGATTGGCGAACAGGTTGGCCAGCTTAGCCTCATCTTCCACCGGAATAAGCTTGCCTTCTTTTAATTTCCGGGCTGATGCATTTATCAGGTCCTTATCCACGTTTTGTGACAAATTTTTTATGGCTGCGTTAGTAAGTGAGTCCGCACCACTAAAATCTTTGAGTTTAGCCATAAGCAATACCTTATAACCATCGCTGGCAACCTTCAGTAAGTTATTTTTTAGTGCACCTGCTATTCTATCAGCAACAGCAAAACAAGCTTTCGCTTTTTCAAACTGGTCTGTTTCAGTATACAGGCGCCCCAGGTTTATATTAGAGGTAGCCGTTCCAACCTGATCCGCCTTGGCGATATAAAACTTATTGACGTCAAGCAGTTCCGCTTCGGCCTCTTTATATTTTTTTTGGGTAAGGTAGATGTCGCCAATATTGCTTCGCAGTTCAATCACCCTACTATTGTCGCGTGCCAGTTGTGCTAGGTCCATAGCTTTTTGAAAATACGCTAATGCTTTGTTGGGGTTAAAGGAAAACTGAAAGCTTTTTGCAATCGTCGTTGCGGCGCCGGAAGCGGAGCCGTATTTTTTATTGCGCTCAAAATAATCCAGGGCTTCATACACCAGGTGCATACTATCTGTTCTACCTTTAAATATTGCAGTATGGCCTATCATCCACTTAAAAATCATCACCTGGTCTGCATTTTCAAATTCCTGCGCTTTATTTAGCCCCGTTTTATAATAGCTAATCGCATCATCCATACGAAACCGTTTAAAGCTCAGTGTACCTTTCATTTGATGCCATCGCAAGAGTTCGGCCTTGTCAGTTGTTACGTAAGCTTCCGCTTCGGAAAGCAGGACTTCGGCCCTTGACAGGGAAGCACTTTCAATTAACTCGCCTGCATAGTTATTGAGCGTTTTAGAAATAAGTGCACTATCGCCACTTAGCCTGGCGTATTGAAGCGTCAAAGAGTCGTAATAAAGTATTTCGATCACATCCCCGGTTTTTCGAAAAGTATTTGCTTGGGATGAAGAGAGCCTGACAGCAGTTTTAAAGTCTTTTTCGTTTAGTGCTTTGGAAATATTTTTGTTCGCGGCCGAGAGGCTGGCTGAAGCATTGGCTGGTCCGGCAAAACCTGGTGCTTGTGGGATGCCATTCTTTGGTTGCGCTGTTGCTGTAAAAACAGCCAGTAATAGAACAATAATGCAAAAATTCATAAGCCGTTTTTAAACCTAATATATCGAATTATTTGAATCTATACCGCTATCTTTTTAAAAGAAAAGCCGCATCGCTGCGGCTTCTATATTCTTCATTCTAATTTTCCTTTTACTAAACAATATCCCATACCTCGTTCCCACGAAGCAGTTTATCCAAATCGGCAGGCTTCTTCTCTTTTGCCCAGTCAATTTGCTTTTTCATCACGTCTTCATACGTTGGTCGCTCTACCTGGTAAAACACACCAAAGGGCCGTGGCAAATGACCTTCCAGTTTCGGATCGTCAAACATGCGGGTTAATATCTGTGCCTTGTACAAGTCACCTTCATCATGAACCCACAAATCATCTACGCTATAACCATTATTCAGGTCAACTACAATAGGCTTAAAGCCATCCAGCTTGATACCTTTATCGCTGGCCGCACCAAACACCAGGGGCTTGCCGTTTTCCAGGAAAATAGCGTTATCTGCCTTGGTCGTCTTCTCCGTAAATGCTTCAAAAGCACCATCGTTGAAAATGTTGCAGTTCTGATAGATCTCCAGGAAAGAAGCGCCTTTGTGTTCGTAGGATCTTGTCAGCATCGCCTGCAGGTGTTTCGGATCGCGGTCCATGCTGCGGGCAATAAAGGTTGCATCGGCACCTAAAACCAACGCCATCGGGTTGAACGGATGGTCAATTGATCCAAAGGGTGTACTCTTGGTAACTTTATTTTTCTCCGACGTTGGCGAGTATTGTCCCTTTGTTAAACCATAAATCTGGTTGTTGAACATCAGCACATTCACGTCAAAATTGCGGCGGAGCAGATGGATGGTATGATTACCGCCAATGCTCAGGCTATCGCCATCACCGGTTACAATCCATACGCTCAAATCAGGTCTGGCCGCCTTCAGGCCACTGGCAATGGCTGTTGCTCTTCCGTGGATCGAGTGCATGCCATACACGTTCATATAATACGGAAAGCGGGAGGAACACCCGATGCCTGAAATGATGGCAATGTTCTCACGAGGAATGCCCAATGTTGGCATTACCTTTTGCACTTGTGCCAATATTGAATAGTCGCCACAACCGGGGCACCAACGCACTTCCTGGTCAGTAGCAAAATCCTTTGCAGTTAGCGGGGCTTTATTTAAAGTAACTGTTTCCATAATGAATATCGATCAGATGAACAAGGAACAGATGAATTTCGAAATCTGCTTTTCCTGCTATCTGCATTTTGTATTTAAAGTTAATAGTAAATGAATCCTGATACTTCTTTATTCGTTATCCCTTGTTCTTCTGTTCTTCTGTTCCTGCCAATTCTTCCCAGTATTCAGCTGCCCTTCTTGTATGCGGAATCACAATCGTTCCCCCCACAATATTGGCTACGGCAAAAATTTCATATAGCTGCTCAGTGGTAACACCAAGTTCGTAGCTTTTACCTAAATGGTATTTAATACAGTCATCGCAACGAAGCACCATGCTGGCTACCAGCCCAAGCATTTCCTTGGTCTTTTTATCAACGGCACCGTCTTCATACGTGTTAGTGTCCAGGTTCCAAAGGCGCTTCATCACCAGGTTATTCTTGCTTAAGATAACCTCGTTCATTTTCTCTCGGTAGTCGTTGAAATCTTTTACCAGTTGGGACATGCAAAATATTTAGGCTTGCAAAAATACGAAGTACTGGTAACCTTAACTGATGTTTAAACGTCAAGGTTGATTTTTTTGATAACTTGAGCCTAAATTTTAACCTTTATGAAAAAGTCCGCTTTGGTGATCCTTACCCTCGTTTTTGTAGTGGCGGTTTCGTCGGCATTTACAAATAATGACCCTGGCTATAAAAATCTGAAAATCCTTCCGAAAGACATTACAGAAAAACAAATGGACAGTGTAATGCATCATTACACCGAATCATTAAACGTAAAATGTAATTTCTGCCATATAAAGCAGGAAGGCAATAGCGAAGAATGGGATTGGGCCTCCGACAAAAACAAGCACAAGCTGGTGGCCCGGGATATGATGAAAATGACCAATAAGCTGAACGATGAATATTTTCCTTATTCCGGTAAAGCAGAAAACATGTCCACCATCCTCACTGTTACCTGCTATACCTGCCATAACGGAAACAAAGAACCTGAAACAAGACCTAAGAAAAAAGACTAAACGCATTACTGTTTAAAACCGAAACCATGGACGCAGCTTTCGACTTTGGAATGATTGGCATTGGTGTGATGGGCAGCAATTTATTATTGAATATCGCCGACAATGGCTTTGCCGTTGTAGGTTTTGACCTGAAGCAGGAAAGAGCAGATGCATTAGAGGCAGCTGCACCGCAAGGTACCATTGTAAAAGGAACAACTGATATCGCCTTTATGGTACAATCGCTAAAAAAGCCCCGCAAGATTATGATGCTGGTGCCGGCAGGCAAACCAGTGGATGACGTGATCAACAACTTACTTCCACACCTGGAAGATGGTGACATTCTGATAGATGGCGGTAATTCTTTTTTTAAGGATACACAACGTCGTTTTGAAGAATTGCAGCCACAGGGTATTCATTTCTTTGGAATGGGTGTATCGGGCGGCGAAGCCGGTGCACGGTTCGGTCCGAGCATGATGCCGGGTGGCGATAAAAAAGCCTACCAGTATCTGAAACCGATTTTGGAAGGAGTAGCGGCAAAGGCTGATGGAAAACCTTGCGTGGCTTACATGGGCAACGGTCCCGCAGGCCATTATGTAAAAATGGTGCACAACGGTATTGAATATGCCATGATGCAGCTCATCAGCGAAGCCTATGATATCATGAAGCGAGGCTGTGGTTATAGCAATGAAGAACTGCAACATATTTTTTTAAAGTGGAATGCAGGAAGCCTGCAATCATTTTTAATTGAGATCACGGCAGAGATCTTTCGAACGCTTGACACAGAAACAACCGATAAATCTGATTACTTGATTGATTACATTCTGGACAAGGCAGGTTCAAAAGGAACAGGTAAATGGACTTCGCAGGATGCGATGGACATTGGCGTTCCTATTCCTACGATTGACGCTGCGGTTGCCGCACGTACATTGTCGGCTTATAAAGACCAGCGGGTACAGGCAGGCGGTCTTTATGGCGAACGGGTTGAAAAAATCTCTGCAGGCAACATGACAACACTATTGGAAGACGCATTGCTCTTCAGTTTCATCATTGCTTATGCACAGGGGTTAAGCCTGCTGGCAAAAGCATCAGAGGAATATCGTTTTGAAATTCCGCTTCCGGAAGTAGTTTCCATTTGGAAAGGCGGGTGCATTATTCGC
>DASVSM010000272.1:0-4157 GCA_036388115.1 Flavisolibacter sp. | reverse complement strand
AAAGTAACTTCTGCCGGCAAAGGAATTCGCCTATTTGTTGAAAAGCAGGGGTAAATTGCAGCCCAATGGAAATAAAGAACGAGGATTTAAAAATCGAGTTGCGAACCCTGACAAAGGATGATTACATAGGGTTAAGATCCTCCATGATAGAAGCCTATTCAGATTGGGAAGGGGCTTCTTTTTGGGGGGAGGCGCACATCAGTAAGCTGGTGGAGATATTTCCCGAAGGGCAGATCTGCGTTTTAGTAAACGGCGCCATCGCAGGATGTGCTCTGTCACTGATTGTAGATTACGACAAATTTGGCGATAATCACACGTATGCTCAAATAACAGGTAACTATACATTTTCTACACACAACCCAAAGGGAGTTGTTTTGTATGGCATCGACTTTTTTGTTCATCCTGATTACCGCGGCATGCGAATCGGAAGAAGACTGTACGATGCCAGAAAGGAAATATGTGAAAGACTTAACCTGCGAGCGATCATAGCAGGAGGCCGTATTCCGCAGTATAAAAATTATGCAGACAAGCTTTCACCAAAAGAATATCTTGAAAAGGTGAAAGGAAAGGAAATCCACGATCCTACACTGTCATTTCAGCTTGCCAATGATTTCCATGTAAGAAAAATTTTAAAAGGATACCTGCCAGGCGATACGGAATCTCTTGAATATGCATCCCTGCTGGAATGGAATAATATCTACTATAATGAGGAAGCAGCACATATCAACTCTAAAAAATCCATTATAAGACTGGGGTTGGTACAATGGCAAATGAGGCCCTTCCCCAGCCTGGAGTCGCTTTGCGAGCAAATTGAGTTTTTTGTGGATGTAGTAAGCGATTATCAAAGTGATTTTATCCTGTTTCCCGAGTTGTTTAATGCACCTTTAATGACCGAGTATAATCATTTAAGCGGAGCAGAAGCTATGCGGGAAATAGCGAAATCCACCACTGCTTTGCGGGATAAGTTTATGGAGTATGCCATTAGCTACAACATTAATATTATTACCGGCAGTATGCCGTTTTTGGACAACGGAATGTTGCACAATGTGGGATACCTCTGTCGCAGGGATGGTTCCTATGAGATGTATGAGAAAATTCACTTAACTCCCGGGGAGAAGAGCGCCTGGGGAATGGTAGGTGGAAACTCTATCGCCACTTACGACACAGATTGTGGCAAAATCGGAATTTTGATTTGTTATGATGTAGAGTTTCCGGAGCTACCGCGACTATTAGCTGAACAGGGGATGCAAATTCTATTTGTACCTTTTATGACCGATACGCAAAACGGATACACAAGGGTTCGCAGCTGTGCCCAGGCCAGGGCAATAGAAAACGAATGTTATGTAGCCATAGCCGGTAGTGTAGGCAACCTTCCCAAGGTGCACAATATGGATATTCAGTATGCGCAATCGGCGGTCTTTACCCCGTCTGATTTTTCTTTTCCAAGTAATGGAATCAAAGCGGAGGCCACACCCAATACCGAAACAACATTGATTGCGGATGTTGACGTTGATTTATTAAAAGAGCTTCACAGTTTTGGAGCGGTTAGAAACCTTCAGGACAGGAGAACAGACATTTATAGAATAATAAATAACAGTAAAATGTAGCCCCTAGGTTAAGTTAGATGTAGAGCCGTTTTTCCCCGCTAACTAGGCTGGAGATCACCTGAGTAGAAGACGTAGTGAGGTTAAGTAGTTGATTTTAGTGCACAGTGCATTTTTGCAATCAGGCATAAACGGTTCTACATCTTAAAAGTCTCTACGATTATCTCTCTTACACCAATATGTAACTACGAGACATCATAGATGCACCTGCTCATATTTGCATCAACGCTTTCCGGCATTGAATGCCAATCATCGTTATTTTAAAGCACAGGTAATTACATGATAACACCCCGGCCATGGTATCTGTACCCTGGCAGCAAAGCCATCATTGATAGCGCCTGATTTACCTATCATCTTTGTTCTTTCCACTTTAATAAAGCTGATAGGAACAGCACCTCAACCATCAATGATATGGCGCTAACAACGTTATTAGTGATCAACCTAATTGTTTTGAGAAGAGTGTTTTCCTGTGATTACAAAAACTGGCTTAATTGTGTAAAATCAGCGATCCTGGGAAGCGTGGTATGTTCCGCCTGTAGCTGAAAGTGATCATACAAAACAGCATCCATGCCCAACTCCTGTGCTGCTTTAAGTTCAGAGGCAGGATCATCACCGACAACTAACACCTCTTCTTTTGCGTAACCATGCCGTGCCAGAATATCGGCGAACACATCCCGTTTGGTGAGATCAGAAGTGGAAGGATCAACAATGTGGATCTCGGTAAAGTCCCTGTGCAGCCTCATGCCTTCCACTTTGCTTTGCTGCAACTTTAAAAATCCGGTTGTTACAAGGAACTTATCCAGTGGTATATCCCTGACAAACTGGTAGTCATCGAAGGGCTTGATTTTCCCCTGGACGGTAAGCTCTTTTAAAAGCGTGATTCCTTTTTCCGTTAACTCTTTACTGAAGTGAAAATCACCTGCCACTATCTGAAACGGCCTGCGCATAAGATCCTCCCTGATAGTGTCTATTTCTTCATTATGATTTCCATCTTTCAGGATCAAATCGAACAAACAGGAAAAGAGCTCATCACCAAGGGACTGAACAGAATAGATTGTATTATCCAAATCAAGGATGATGGCTTTTTTATGCATTGAAGAGTTAACTTAAATTGATGTGTTTAAAAAGAATGGCGGCAATACCAAACTGCCTTTCGCCAGCCTTCCATTTGCGCTCAATAACAAAGTATTTTATACATCACACAATGTTCCTTGGGTTTATATGTCTTTTACTGTCGAGTGAAAAAAATCTGACCCGGCGAATATGAAAACATGCCCCATCCCTTTCGCTTGTATCTTATTCACTACACCCGAAAAGGTGTTGACGAGGTTCGCTAACTGCACTGGTACTTATTTATTTTCCTCCTTATGCCCTGTTTATTGGCCCCTGCACCCACTGCCGGGTGCAATTGTTCGATGCTATTGATAGCATCGGTGGAATATTCCGTAATTGTTGTAACATGTGTTCTTTAAAATGCACCAGTTTACCATCGCCCGCTGTGGTATAGCAACCTTGATTCTCCTCAGCATTCCCAATACTTACTGCCTTTAGATCAGTTCTAGGTATACTTTTTAACTCGGAAAAAGACTGATACCCATCAGGTTTTTCAAAACTGCATATTCTTGCCATCTCCATTATTTTAGGTGATGTGTAATGCAAACCGTGTGCAAGTTCTAAGCGCTACCAGCAATAAAAGCAGAAAACTTTCCTATCCTCCTTAACCAACAACGTAAAAGAGGATCTATTTCGTGGTGCATATAAAGAAGCCCGACACGAGCATCAGCTATTTTTCCTGATAAACTCTTCTACTGCATCAATAGATGTGTCTATTTCTTCGGATGTATTGAAGTAATAAAGCGAAGCTCTTAATAAGCCGGGCACACCAGTATTTTCATCAGGGCTGGGCAAGTAGGCTTCTTGTTTGACGAGGATTGGACAGCATCAACGAACACTTTTCAACGCCAAAAATTGGGGAAGCTTACAGGTATGGTAGTATTCTTTGTAAGAAGCCTCTTATACCCTACTGATAACTAGCCATTCTTTTCAAATTTCCAGCCAAAAGTTCGAACTAGCGCTAGTCCTGAGCACAACTAGATTTTAGGCAATTCTTTTTAGAATTGCTTTGCTGAAAGATTTTCGGAATTTATGTCCTTTATTGGGTATTGCCGATTAAAACTGATCAGGGCTAGACCTGAGAGTGGTTGTATTAACTTCCTTTCATATTCTATTCATCTCAAAGGTACTTCTCCAGTTCTTGCTCAATTCTGCCTTATGGTATTCGAAGAAAATTTCGGTTCTTTTGATATCCGCCACTGACAAGGGTTTGAGAAGAAAAAAAACGGGACAACCCTTTAAAAATTTAGAGTTGTCCCGCCAGGTGGAGGTAGTGAGATGCTAATCGAACCTTTGATTCCTTTTTTGAAACTAGTCACGCAGATCAAAACCGGTTAACTTCTTATAGATGCCTTTTCATCGCACGTTTACTACTACATCCTTTTCCCGAACCACCCAGATATTGCTAAGGTCTAAATACTCGTATGTTATTTGCCAGTT
>DASVSM010000271.1:0-3623 GCA_036388115.1 Flavisolibacter sp. | reverse complement strand
ACTATGATAGTTGGAAGACTGTAAGTAAGAAATGGGTGCAGAATTTTTTCTGCTGCTTAACTCTGATTTGATCAGTCGTTCATTCAAGTGGCGTTCATTGATATGATGTCTGTCAAAGACCCTCATTAACCATGATCCTACCTCACCATTCCATCCTTTTGAGATGACTAAAAACGGAGTAAATTCTCTTGTATCGAAGCGTTCAAAACCTTCTATATTGTAGTCCAGTACCGAGCCTGCAGACTTATTGATCTGGCCTTTTAATTCAAAGTCTCTTGCCATTGTTCCATTCTGCATCATCGTTCAAATTTCAACTGCCTGTTGCCAACTTCTAGCTCTTTAAATCTTTTTATTATTGCCAAAAAATTCTTACTCCTATTACGATAACCTCCAGCTATTTCTTCACCGGTGGTTGCATCACCGTACCGCACTCTTTGCAGGTCCGTAATTCTTCATTTGAATAAAATCTTTCCATAATTGGCGGCAACTGCTTCACAATATCTTTTACAAAGGCAAACTCTTCGTATAATTTGGCTCCGCAATTCTCACAAAACCACATAAAGGCATCCTCTTCATTTTCTGCTTCCTCCCGCACTTTTTCAATTACCAAACCAACGGTGTTGGCTGGCCTTTGCGGCGAATGCGGCGTTTGCGGTGGCAGCAAAAACAGATCACCTTCATTAATTGGGATGTCTCTCGGCTGCCCATTGTCAATGATCTTTAAAACGATGTTGCCTTCTACCTGGTAATACAATTCCTCACTTTCATTGTAGTGATAATCTTTCCGGGCGTTTGGCCCGCCAACCACCATCACAATAAAATTCTCCGCATCCCTATAAATAGATTGGTTTCCTACTGGTGGCTTCAATAGATCACGGTGTTCGTCGATCCATTTTTTCAGATTGAAAGGCGCTGCAATCATCGTTTCAGGTTTTGTGGAGATAAGTGATGGATGAGGCATAAAGTTAGCTCATAAGCAGAAACATTCTTACAAGACAAAACCAATTTTCTACCTAAGTTTGACCATATGAACTTATCACTGGAAGGAAAGAACGCTATCATTTGCGGAAGCAGTCAAGGAATAGGATATGCCATTGCAAGCGAATTAGCCTTGATGGGTGCTAATTGTATTTTGTTAGCCCGTAATGAAGAAAATTTAAAATTGGCAGCAGGAGAATTGGATATTTCCATTCGCCAGTTGCACAGCTTCCATGCCATTGATTTCAATGACCACAATGCATTAAAATCAAAGCTGGAAGAAATTACTTCGGAACGACCGATTCATATTCTGATAAACAATTCAGGCGGACCTGCTGCCGGACCCATTGTTGATGCACTGGAAGAACAATTTCTGCAGGCTTTTAACCAACATCTCCTTACCAATCACATTTTGACAAAAGCAGTCATCGAAGGAATGAAGGCAGAAGGATATGGCCGCATCATCAACATAATTTCTACATCGGTAAAAATTCCGCTTAAAAACCTGGGCGTCTCAAATACCATTCGAGGTGCCGTTGCTTCCTGGGCAAAAACAATGGCAAATGAACTGGCACAGTTTGGTATTACTGTGAACAATGTTCTGCCTGGCGCTACACGAACACAGCGGCTTGACGCCATCATCAACAATACCTCACAGAAAAAAGGTGTTTCAACGGAAGAAGTAGAAAAAGAAATGAGGGAAGAAATTCCGGCAAAACGTTTTGGTGAGGCTGCTGAAATTGCAGCCGTTGCTGCATTTCTAGCCACACCTGCTGCAGCCTATGTCAATGGCACCAGCATTCCGGTGGATGGTGGACGTGTAGGAAGTATCTGATCGCTTATGAAAGAGGTGTTGCCTTTACCTTTATTATCTTAATCAGTGCAAATGATTGCTGCCACAACTACAAGTCTTGAATCAACAATCTCCGGGCATGTAATCCCTCCCGAAATAGAAAATTTTATTGGTGGCGATTTCGTCCGGCCTCTTTCAAACCAGTATATTCAAAACATCAATCCGGCAACAGGTGAAGTTCTCTGCATGATTCCCGATAGTGGTGAACTGGATATTTCACTTGCCGTATCGGCAGCAAGTGCGGCCTTCCCAAAATGGTCGGTTTTGCCGGCGGAAGAACGTTTCACCATTCTGAACCGGATTGCTTCGCTAATAGACGAGAACCGTGATGGACTGGCACTTGCCGAAACTATCGATAATGGAAAGCCATTGTGGCTAAGCAAACGGGTTGACATTCCTCGAGCTTCTGCCAACTTCCGTTTTTTTGCAACCGGCATTATGCACTTTTCCGCCGAGAGCCATACGATGGAAGACAAGGCTATCAATTATACACTGCGGCACCCCATCGGTATTGTTGGCTGCATTTCTCCCTGGAATCTTCCTTTGTATTTGTTTACCTGGAAGATTGCACCGGCGCTGGCTGCAGGTAATTGTGTGATAGCAAAGCCATCGGAAGTAACGCCGGTAACTGCTTTTCTGCTGGCACAAATTTGCAAGCAGGCAGGGCTGCCGGATGGCGTATTGAACATTGTACACGGCAAAGGCGATACAACGGGCGAAGCCATGGTTCAACACCCACAAATCAAAGCCATCTCTTTCACTGGAAGCACCAGGGCAGGTAAGCGAATTGCTGCCGTGGCAGCACCTATGTTTAAAAAGCTATCGCTTGAATTAGGGGGCAAAAATCCGAACATCATTTTTGCTGATTGCAACTGGGAAAAGATGATGAAGACAACCATCCAGTCCTCGTTTTCCAACCAGGGACAAATTTGTTTGTGCGGCTCCCGCATACTTGTGGAGGAGAGTGTGTACGAAAAGTTCAAGACAGAATTTGTTGAACTGGTAAAACGGTTACAGGTTGGTGATCCGTTGCAAGACAGTTCCCAACAAGGGGCTGTCGTTAGTCAGCAGCATTTTGAAAAAGTGATGCAATGTATAGAAGCTGCAAAAGAAGAAGGAGGCGAGATTCTTTGTGGTGGGAATGCGGTGAAACTTGAAGGACGTTGTAAAAACGGCTTCTTTATTGAACCAACCGTAATTGAAGGCTTAGGGCCGGCTTGCAATACGAACATAGACGAGATTTTCGGGCCTGTTGTAACATTACAAAAATTCAAGTCAGAAGAAGAGGCATTGCAATTGGCCAATGCCTGTAACTATGGCTTATCTGCCACCATCTGGACGCAGGATATCTCCAGAGCAAACCGTGTTGCTTCAAAGGTAGAGGCAGGTATTATTTGGGTAAACTGCTGGCTGCTGCGTGATTTAAGAACACCATTTGGTGGTATAAAAAACAGCGGTGTGGGAAGGGAAGGAGGATGGGAAGCATTGCGGTTCTTTACAGAGGCAAAAAATGTTTGTGTTGAAATATAGCTGTCTCTTGTCCCTCGTCTCTTGTTAGTCGTTTCTCGTTTATCTTTAGGTTGTGGCTACCATAACTTCATTTACTGACCTTGAAATCTGGAAACTGGCGGTCGAACTTCACAATGAAATTTTTGATCTTTCCAAGGTAGAACCGTTATCAAAGGACTTTTCATTAAAAGACCAAATGAACCGCTCGTCGGGATCGGTAATGGACAATATTGCAGAAGGTTTTGGTAGGGGCGGGCGGCTAGAGTTTATTCAGTTTCTGACC
>DASVSM010000270.1:0-4485 GCA_036388115.1 Flavisolibacter sp. | reverse complement strand
GATAGCCTAACAGCGAAAGCGTGATTTTTCTTTCCTGCGGGTTCAGTAGTTTAATCAGTTCCCTGACGACACCACCCGGCAGATCTTCCAGTAAAGCGGTCCGGTCATCTGGCGGAAGTTCGTTTAAGAGCTCGGCTGTTTTACTGGGCGGGAGTTTTTGAATAATGTCCTGCTGCGTAGGTGTTTCCAGTATCTTGAACACACCTGAAGCACGGTGAATGGACATATACATGACAATGGACGCATCGTGCTCGGGAACGCTGTAGATTAACTCCGCCACATCGCTGATATTCTGCTGGTCCAAAAAAGCTCCTATCTCGTCCGGATCACCCTTCTCCAATACATGTTCCAGTTCCGCCTGTAATGTTTCCAACGTCATGCGTCAAATTTAGTGTAGTATTTTAACGCAGCCTATCTTCACTGTTTTTTAATATGGCAGCAAAGCAGTTAAGTTATTTGCTAGACGGCGTGCATGTAGCCGGTACAAAAAAGATGGGCCGTGGCGTGTTTACATCGAAGCCTATTAAAGAGGGGACACTGATTGAACTGGCGCCGGTAGTGGTTATGAGCGGTGAAGACCGGCTGCTTCTTGACAAAACCCTTTTACACGATTATATTTTTGAATGGGGCAAAGAAAAAGACCAGTGTGCGATGGCGCTTGGACTGGTATCCGTTTACAATCATTCTTACAACGCCAACTGCCAGTATGGAATGTATTTTAAGAAAGCCTCCATCAGTATTATTGCGGTACAGGATATAAAGGCAGGTGAAGAATTGTTTATTAATTACAACGGCACGCCGGATGATGAGAAGAAGGTTTGGTTTGAAACAAAGTGAGAAGTTAGCATTCAGGAATTAGATAAGGGACTATAGTTGCATACTTTCTTATAGGTTCTGTATTTGGTTTTGCTGTGTCAAATAGTCCTATACGCTATTTTAGTTGGTTCTTAATTTCATTCAGTTTCAATAGTGCTTCTACCGGTGTCAGGCGGTTAATATCGATTCCTTCCAGCATCTTTCTTATGTCATCAAACGTTTGACTGTGCGCATCAAAAATGCTCAACTGCATTTTAGGAATTGATAATGATTTTACATTCTCCGTTAACGCACCGTCCACATGTTTTGTTTCTAATTGCTTCAACACTTCATTGGCCCTGTTTACCAAACTATTGGGCATGCCCGCCATTTTTGCCACATGAATACCAAAACTATGGGTACTGCCCCCGGGTGCCAGTTTGCGGAGGAAGATGATCTTGTTGCCTACTTCCTTATTGGTAACGTGAAAGTTTTTTACCCTCGGTAGTTTATTCTCCAGTTCATTCAATTCGTGGTAGTGCGTGGCAAAAAACGTTTTCGGTTTTTCGGCAGCATTATGCAGGTGTTCAACAATGCTCCAGGCAATGGATATGCCATCATAGGTTGATGTTCCTCTTCCGATTTCATCCAGCAAAATCAGGCAGCGGGGAGATACGTTGTTAATGATGGACGCGGTTTCGTTCATCTCCACCATGAACGTACTTTCGCCGGCACTTAAATTATCAGAGGCACCGACACGGGTGAAAATTTTATCCGTCAGGGAAATGTTCGCTTCCGTTGCCGGCACAAAACTTCCCATGTGCGCCAGCAGTGTAATCAGGGCTGTCTGCCGCAGCAACGCTGATTTACCGCTCATGTTAGGACCAGTCAGAATGATCACCTGCTGCTCTTCTTTATTGAGCAAAAGGTCATTGCTAACGTACTGCTCAGAAGGGGGCAGCGACCGTTCAATCACCGGGTGGCGGCCTTCCCTAATCTGGAGAATATCGCCTTCGTGCAAGGCCGGCTTTTTATAATTGTATTGAAGCGCATTGTGGGCAAAACAGCACAGGCAATCAAGTGTTGCGGCAATCTGCGCATTGGCCTGCACAGGAGAAATAAAGTCATGCAGTTCGTTTAGCAGTGCATCGAAAATCTGCAGCTCAATTGTCAGTATTTTTTCTTCGGCGCCGGTGATCTTCTCTTCGTATTCTTTCAGTTCGGGAGTAATGTAGCGTTCGGCATTTGTCAATGTTTGCTTGCGCATCCACTGCGGCGGCACCTTTGATTTGTGCGCATTGGTCACTTCCAGGTAATAGCCAAATACATTGTTGTAACCGATCTTGAGCGAGGAGATGCCCGTGTTCTCGCTTTCTTTATGCTGAAGTTGCAGGAGGTATTCTTTTCCATGATGGGCTATGCTCCGGAGTTCATCCAGTTCAGCATTGATCTCTTTGTTGATAAACCCTCCCTTGGCGGCAACTGCCGGCGGATTATCCAGTATGCTTTTGAAAATCTTTTCTGAGATATAGTGGCAGGGGTTGAGCGTATCGCCCAATCTTTTCAGGTATTCGTTGCCACTTGTTATACAGGCTTGCTTGATTGTTTCGATTTGCCTGAGTGCCCGTGCCAGTTGCAGAAGTTCGCGGGGATTGATCTTCTTCAGGGGGATCTTTGCCACCATCCGCTCCATATCGCCGCACTGTCGCAAAGCGTGCAGCAGCTTGTTTCGTAAATCCGTCTGCAAAATAAAATGCTCAACAGTGTTCAGCCTCTCGTTGATCTTTTGAATATCTTTTAACGGAAAGACGATCCATCTTTTCAGCATGCGGGCACCCATCGGCGTAACGGTGGCATCCAGCACATCCAGCAGGCTTTTGCTGCTTTCATTTGTTCGGTGAATCAGTTCCAGGTTCCGGATGGTAAACCGGTCCATCCACAAATAGTCGGCCTGCTCAATTTTATGAACGGAGGTGATGTGCTGAAGATTGGGATGTTCTGTTTCTTTTAAATAATGAAGAACAGCACCTGCCGCCACAATACCTGCATCCGAACCTTCAATGCCAAATCCTTTCAGGGAGTGTGTATCAAAATGCTTCAACAGGCTTTCTTCGGCATATTGCCTGCTGAAGATCCATTCATCCAGTGTATAAGTATAAAACCGGGCACCAAATTCTTCCTTGAACCTGCGCTGATGATGGCGCTGATAGATCACTTCGGCAGGCTTGAAACCCATGAGAAGCTTATCAGCATATTCACGGTCGCCCTCGGCAATGATAAACTCTCCGGTAGAAATATCGAGGAAAGCCATTCCATAGTTCACGTCAGTGAAATGAACGGCAGCTAAAAAATTATTTGAATTAAAATCAAGCAACTTGTCGTTGGTAGCTGTGCCAGGCGTGACCATCTCTGTCACGCCCCGCTTTACAATTCCTTTTGCTGCTTTGGGGTCTTCCAACTGATCGCAAATAGCAACACGATAACCCGCTTTCACCAGTTTGTGCAGGTAGGTATCCAGTGCATGGTAGGGAAATCCTGCGAGTTCATTTTCCGATGCGCTTCCGTTGTTTCGTTTGGTGAGTGTAATGCCTAACACCTGTGCGGCAATCACGGCATCCTGTCCAAACGTTTCATAAAAATCGCCCACACGAAACAGCAAAATGGCATCAGGGTATTTGGTCTTGATGGCTTTGTGCTGTTGCATCAGCGGTGTTTCTGCTGTTTTTACCTTGCTCATAGCGATAAGGGCAAAAATAGCGGCGCAGGCCTGTTCCGGCTGCTTTTTTTATCCACGGCGGACACGCCCTTACATTTGCACGCAAAACAGCAGGGATGCGCAAACTAAGCATGGATGAATTGGGCCGCAAGTCGGTGGAAGAATTCCGGCAGTCGGAAAAAATACCGGTGATTGTTGTGCTGGAAAACATCCGTAGTGCTTACAATGTTGGTTCGATCTTTCGAACAGCCGATGCGTTTCTTCTTCAAAGCATTTATATCTGTGGTTATACCGCATACCCGCCGCACAAGGAAATCAAAAAAACAGCGCTGGGCGCAGATGAATCGGTAGACTGGAAGCATTTTAAAAAGATAGAAGAAGCCCTTGGGGAGATTCGCTCGGAAGGATTTAAGATCTATGCAGTGGAGCAAGCCATCGATAGTTGGAAACTGGGCTCGTTTACAACAGAAGACGAAAAGGTGGCTGTAATTTTTGGAAACGAAGTAACCGGAGTGGAGCAAAGTACCATTGCGCTTTGCGATGGTGTGATTGAGATACCGCAGATGGGTATGAAGCATTCGTTAAACGTGGCCACAGCAGCGGGTGTAGTTCTGTGGGAGTTGGTACGGTCGAAAATTTCAGGTTAAATTTGTGGTTATGGAACAAAGGAAGAAGGCGCCCAAAATAAAAACGGTTCGACGGGAGAGGGCCGTTGTGGAGAAGGTTGTGGATACGAAAAAATTTTGCGGCGTTATCCGCTTAAAAGAAGATCCGTTAGCCATTCAAAAGCGGTTGAGAGATGAGTGGCAGTAAATACCTCGTTGACACAAATATTATCTTATACATCCTCTCCGGAAATGAAGTTCTGGCAAATCATCTTCATTTAAAAAACCTCTACGCATCGGTTATCACTGAAATTGAGCTATTGAGTTATAAGAACATAAAGGCAAAGGAAGAAAAAGCTATTGGCAGCT
>DASVSM010000269.1:0-2976 GCA_036388115.1 Flavisolibacter sp. | reverse complement strand
GGAAACCAATGTGGGTTACCGCTTTAATAGTGAAGTAGCACCAGGCCTGCCAAAAGATAACCTGCTGTGGAATGCCGCCGTTACACTCTTGATGTTCAAAGGTGATGTAGGGTTTTTGAAGCTGAGTGTATTCGACTTACTGAACCGCAACAATGGCTTCTTCCGTTTTGCCAACGGCAACCAGATCACCGATCAGCAAACAAATGTGTTGCAGCGTTATGGTGCATTAACCTTTACCTACAATATCCGCAACATGCTGGCGCCGAAAAAAGTAGGTGGAAAAGAACAGTTGTTCCGGTTTTAAAACTTTTCAATTACTCCCAAACTAAACAATGCAAAATCATATTTGGCCGGGTCATCCCGGTCAAATCCTTTAAGCTCATTCGTCAGCTCTAATGCAGTTAACCAGTCGGTTTGTTTTCGTTTGATCAAGTTGAATTGTCTTGCCACCCTGGCTACATGCAAGTCAATGGGACAAATCAATTGTGCAGGCGAGATGTTTTGCCAGATGCCAAAGTCAACACCGCGGTTATCGCATCGTACCATCCAGCGCAGAAACATGCAAAGGCGTTTACAGGTAGAGCCTCGTGCAGGAGTGGCAATGTGTTTTTTTGTGCGGCCGGGCGCATCTTCCAGGGAGAAAAAATAGTTATGAAAGCTGGTGAGAGCTTTTTCAATGGTTTCATCTTCTTTGTTCATCCATTGAGTGAAAGCAGTTTCCAGTGAATCATGAGTGGTGTAATGATGATGAAGGAAATCCACAAAGTATAGGAGGTCTGTTGTATTGAATGTGCGGTGCTTGAACTGCAGTAATCGTTTTAATCTTTCTGCATCCATGTTCAGACAAAATTCGTGTGGCATATCATCCATCAACGTCATTAATTCCTGGGTTTTGTTGATGATGGTGGTGCGGATCCCCCAGGCAAAAACAGAAGCGAAGAAGGCAGCAATTTCAATGTCCTGCTTTTTTATAAACCGGTGCGGAATGGAGATAGGATCATGCGGAATAAAAGACGGGCGGTTGTATTCTTTTACTTTTTTATCCAGAAAATCTTTCAGCTTTTGATCCACGTTTCAAAACTATGCAAATAGAAAACCACCTGCACGAACAGATGGCTTCACAACAAAAGCGGTAAGCAGCTTATTTTTTTGTTTGCAGATATTTGATTGCTGCTTCCAGCACATCATCTTTTCCTTCAGCAATACTTTTAGCAGTTGGATGAACAACAACATCCGGCTGAATGCCAACGCCGACAAACTCGGTTCCATCACTGAAGAAATCACGTTTAGAACAAACATAACCAACGCCACCGCCGGGTAATGTAAAAAATACCGGCTGGCCGGTACTGCCGCCGCTTGGTTCGCCAATGACGGCACCACGCTTCATGTTTTTAAACGTGGCCGTAAAATCTTCGGCTGCCGAATAAGTAGCACCGCCGGTCAGCACCACAACAGGCTTGTTGTACAGTTTGTTTTTATATGGCTTCCAGGTGTCTTCTTCAATGCTTCCTTTTTCAACGCCGTCCCAGGAACGGCCAACGGGACGGTACTGCCGAATCATTGCCTTACCGGTATAAAAAGGTTTGTCGGTGAGATAGCCCAGGATTTCAAAACCGTTACCGCCATTTCCGCCACCGTTGTTGCGCACATCAATGATCAGCGAAGCCGTTTGTGACAGTGCAGAAAAGATGCTGTCGAACTGCTGCACGATCTTTTCATCACCAAAGGAATTCAGTTGCAGGTAACCAATGTTTAGGGGAAGAACAGAAAACTGCAACAGGGGCAAACGCTGTATGCTTTCCTCTTTTGTAAAAACAAATGGCTGCTGAACTGTTTTCCCTTCTGTTGTTCTGAAGCTGAGGTTCCATTGGTCCCCTGGTTTTGCCTGGAAGAGATCATAACGGTAAATGCGTTCAGTGCTGTCCTGCGGGGTGGAAAAGTGCAGGTACGGACTGACATTCTTCCTGATATAAGCCTGCAACGGTTCGCCATTGATGTCCGTTAATTCTGCACCGGCTTTAACCGTTTTTTCTCCGTCCCGCTGGCTCGCATTTTCTACAACCACAGCTTTGTTTTCAATCCATCTTACCTGCAAAGGCAGTCGTCCGCTGATCTCTTTGCGAAAGCTGCCCGGAAGCATAACGGCCGTATGTCCGTCACGCAGATACAGGTAAAAGTTTTGTAGTACGCGGTAATAGTCAACCGTTGATCTAGCGGCCATCACCTTTGGAATGAAAGCCATATATAAACTATCCCAGGCCAGTGCTGGAACAAGATCGAAGTTGGCGAAGTTGTATCTGGCTTCGGCCCAGCACTTGCTCAAACCTATTAGCTTTTCTTCGGCAGAAAGGTTTTCTTTCAACACCGTTTTGGACAGCTCGGCAAAGGATACTTTTTCCCACCTTGCTGTATTAAAACCGGCGTAGGCTGCAGAATCAAATTTTTTCTGCGCCCCTGCATTCATGGCAGCCGTAAGAATCAGCAGGATGCATATCTTTTTCATATTGTAGCGTGTTATTTAATTTTTGAAAGAAAGGAGATGATCTTTTCAGTAAACCACTGCGGCTCTTCCTGGAACGGTGCATGGCCGCCAATGTAGTGCACCGTGGTTTGGTTGGGGAAGCGAAAGTTTTTGTAATGATTTACACCAATTGCATAATCCTTATCTCCTGTCATAACAAATACAGGGCATTTGATGGAAGCTGTTTGAGGCGAGTAGTCCTTCCAGTAATCTTCTACGCCCCAGCATTGGCTGGCAAAATCACGGTTGAATTTTCCTGCCGATACGGTCACGGAGTCATTGTATTTCTTTTCCCATGCGTTACGGTACATCAGTTTGTACCACATGTCTTTTTCAGAAAGCAGGCTGTGAACCATGCCTACCCGTTGCATTAATGGTTTGCTTTCATCGTTCAGTTCTTTGTTGTCTTTCAGCCCCAGTTCCTGCTTGCCAAAGTCCACATGGCTTTGCATGGA
>DASVSM010000268.1:0-6103 GCA_036388115.1 Flavisolibacter sp. | reverse complement strand
TTTTTGCACAACTTCAGCTTTTGCCGGGCCCCATGCTAACAGGATAATCTTTTTCGCTTTTAAGATGGCACTAATACCCATGGTGATCGCCAGTCTTGGCACCTCAGCGATGTTTGCAAATTCATACGCATTGGCCAGACGTGTTGAGTTATCCAGATTGATCAATCTTGTTTTGGAATAAATGCTGGAGCCGGGTTCGTTAAAACCGATGTGACCATTATTGCCGATGCCGAGAATTTGAAGATCGATTCCGCCTGCTTCCTCAATTCTCTTTTCGTATTCTAGTGCATGTGCTTTAATGGCTTCTTTTGAAAGCTGGCCGTTTGGAATATGAATATTTGTTGGCTCAATGTCGATGTGCTGGAACAGGTGACGCTGCATGTAGGCATTGTAACTCTGGAAAGCATCGTTCTCAATCGGATAATATTCATCCAGATTAAACGTAACAACGTTTTTAAAACTTAGGCCTTCTGTCTTGTGCATCCGCACTAATTCGGCATAAACTGTTTTGGGTGTGGAGCCGGTGGCCAGGCCGAGTACACATTGCGCTCCCTGCAATTGTTTTTCCCTGATCAGTTGGGCTATTTCTTTGGCTGCAAACCTGGAGCCTTCATGAAGGGTGGGAAATATTTGTACCGGTATTCTTTCAAACGCATCAATTAGGTTAATCTCAGTTGTTTGGTTTTGCATGCAAGGTCGTTCTTTGATGGCGATAAAGATAAGTGAGAAATTTTTTTTGCATGAGAAGATAGTAGAAATAGAAAGCCCCGTTTTGAACGGGGCTTTCTATTTCTACTTAATCGTTTTTCACATTTTTCCGGTCATTGCGATGACCCTTCCTGTTGTGTGTTACATCGCTGCCTTTTGTATCCTGCTCTTCATTTTTGCGGCTATCCAGCTCGTCTTTGTTTTGTGGACGCGGAATATGACTGTTATGTAATGTTTTGTTCTGATTGTTTGTATTACTTCTGCTTGGTTTCATAAATGATTGTTTCTTCTACCGGTCGAAAAATCGTACCATTCCACAACTTGCCCGCAAAAAGGCGGATATCAAAAAGCTGTAATTATTTGTTGTGCAACAGACCGGCCACTTTGCAATGCGGCTTCCACAGTGCCAATCTCGTTTCCATGATGCAACCCTTCCCCGGCAAAATAAACCGTGTTCTCAGCAGGCTCAAGAATTTGCCGCATGTATTGCTGACCATTTAAAATGGCATAAGAATAAGCACCGTTGAAGAAAGGATCAGTTGACCAGTTGTAGAAATAGGTTGCCGCTTGCTGCTGGCTCAAATGAATGACATCAATGTCAAAGATGTTACTCAGTGAGTGAAGGCTTTTTTGAAACAATGCTGACGGGGCTAAGGTCGATTGGATCTTGGCCTTTGGCCCGCCCAGCCATCCGGTAAGTAGGGGTTCCTTTTTTGGATGCTGTGTCCACCAGGTAGGGATAGTTTCTTCGGAAAAGAGGAAATTTAAATTGCTGAGATCTTTTCTGCCGGTAACATTTTCTTTTTTCCAAAAGGCATCGTCAAAGAGATGATTTATTTTCAAAACATGCCCGAATCCTAGTTGCCTTGCCGCCTCGCTTTTTTCCGGTAGAGAAGGGAAAAAGGTGATACCATCAGATTGTAAAACACCGATGGAAACAGTAACCAACGCTTTTTTTGCTTTATACCTGCCTTTCCAGGTGATGGCTTCTATCTCATTCCGTTTCCATTGCAGTTGGTTGACTGGTTGGGAAAAAGAGAACTGAACACCTTTTTCTTTGCATTGCTCTTCCAAATAGTCAACCAGTACCTGGTATCCATCTTCGATCCGGTATTGCTTGTCATCGCCTTTTGTAAGTTCGTCGCGAAGGGCATAAGTGCTGGACTTATTGATGTCAGCAGCATAATAGCCTTCCACATAATTCTGCAGTGTGAAACGCAATTCTTCAAATTGACTGTCCCGCAAATAGGTTTCGAAAAATTCTTTTACAGAAATATCAGTCGGCAGTTCCGCAAACTTTTTTTCCAGCGTTGAATAATCTTCAATAAAATCTTCCTGCACGTGTAATTTTTTCTCCTTCTTTTGCCAGATGCTTCCTTTTACTTCAAACATTCTGGCACCTGCTTTTTTTAACAGCTCCTGCGTTATGGGCAGGTTCCCATGCACGAACTCTGCACCGAGTTCGATAGGATAACCTGCCTCTGTGTAGATGGTATTTATCCGGCCTCCGCATCTGTCTTTTGCTTCCAGCACACATACTTTGCGCCCGGTAAGTGCAATTTCGAGTGCAGCTATCATTCCCGTTGCGCCTGCACCAATTATCAAAACATCGTACTGATCCATAGCCAAATTCCTTCTTCTTCAAAATTAGCGCCGGTACAAGTGGCGGAAATAAAAAGAGATACCATAAGGTATCTCTTTGCTGCTGGTTTGGCGAAGGGTTTAGCTACCTAAGTCATTTTTTATTTTCTCACGCAGTTCAAACTCGCATTGTTTTGATTCGAACTCGCGGTTGCGTTCCCACTCCTTTTTTTCCATGGCATAGGAGCCGATCAACCCGAGGCCTCCGCCAATGGCCAGTAAGCTGAAATAGATGGGCGCCTGTTCATGTGAGCTGGTTGTGTTCTGGTCGATAAAGTAAGCCAAAAGAAGTCCCGCACCGGCGCCTGCCAGCAGCAGCCCAAGCTTCAAGCTCCGGAAGGGGGCAGGAAGGTTCGCATATCGCTTCGGGTTCATGCCTTTTTCAATCATCGCCATGTTTTCTCTTGTTTTAAGGTAAACAACTCCGAAGATCATGGCAAAACCGCCGGCGAACATGGTAATGGGTATTAAGAACTCTGGACCTTGCATAAAATAATTTTTATAGTTAATGATTGTATTCTGTTTCAGCCTCCTTGGTGGCTTCAAACTATCTGACGTCATGCATAAAACCCAGGTTACAGAATGTTTGAAGTTTTTTTGAAGAACTGGTTTCAGAGGATATGACGAGGGGTGATGGCGGGAGGTTACAGGAGAGGCCCTATATCCCAAGGGGAAGTGTCCAAGCACAGGAGGCAAGCAGATATCTTTTTTTCGGTTTCTCTTTTATTGTTAGTGGGTTTCACGCAAAGGAAAAGGCAAAGAAGCAAAGGAAAGCTCTCGGTGTTTCTCCCTGTCCTCCCTGTCCCTGTGGTTCAACAAAAGCTCAAGCATGTTCTGAAAGATGAACGGAGCGTCGCCACTATCGCTCAATAGCAGCACTGGCCTCTGGTCCAAAAAAATAATTGCGCACAGAGCGAAGGAGGAAAGGAGAAGAAGCAATTGCCAGGATCACGGCAACCACAAACTACCAACTACAAACCACAAACTATCTTTGTAACCTCACTCAAACAGCCTGCGTCTTATATTCTGATTATGCACACCGAAGCATCTGACATAGAACTGATACAGCTTGTGCTGAACGGCAATGGGTCGGTGTATACACAATTGGTGGAACGTTACAAGAACTTTGTGTTTACCATTGTGTTGCGGTATGTGAAAACCCGGGAAGACGCGGAAGAAGTGGCCCAGGATATTTTTGTGAAAGCTTACCGTTCGCTGGCTGATTTTAAAGGCGCCTCTAAATTCAGCACCTGGCTTTATACCATTACTACCACAACAAGCCTGAGTTACTTGCGGAAGAAAAAGCTGGAAGTGCACTCGCTTGATAATGAAAAGGTGTTTGCTGCAGCGGATAATATTGATGGTGGAATGGCGGCAAACCAGGTTGAACAAAAGAGCAGGGTAAATATGGTAAACGAGGCGATCCGGCTTTTAAGTCCGGATGATGCACAGGTAATCACTTTGTTTTATAAGGGTGAGCAAACACTGGAAGAGATAGCAGCTATTATGGACAAAGAATCCAATGCCGTAAAAGTGCAATTGCACAGGGCCCGAACGAGACTGAAAGAGAAAATGCAAAAGCATTTTTCGGCGGAGGTCAGGGATATTTATTAATTTAAAAAACAGCAAACCATGCATACGGAAAACAATTTTTTGGAACACAACGAAGAGATGGAAGCCAGGCTGTGGGCTTATATCGACGGCTTGAGCGAGGAAGGTTCCGTGATTGAAAAATTAGTGGCGGAAAACAGGGAATGGAAAGAAAAATATGCGGAGTTGCTGGCGTTTCACCAGTTGATGGCGCAAACGGAGGTGGAGCAGCCGTCCATGCGGTTTACTAAAAATGTGATGGAGGAAATTGCCCGCTTCCAGATAGCGCCAGCTGCAAAAGAGTACATTAATAAAAAGATCATTTGGGGACTGGCAGCTTTTTTTGTTATTATGATCGGTGGTTTCCTGGTCTATGGCGTTGCGCAGATCGACTGGACAGAAGCAGGAAGTTCTTCCAGCCCGCTGGGTGTTGACCTGGGAGCCGTGGATTACTCGCGGATGTTCAATAATTCTTTCATCAACGGCTTTATGATGCTGAATGTAATTTTGGGATTGCTACTGCTCGATCGCTACCTGAACATGAAGCAAAAAAAAATGATGAACCTTCGATAAAAATAAGTCCCTCAATGAGGGCCTTATTTCTACAAGTGGTCTCATAAATGGGTTGCTATGCGTTGTCACCTTGAGCTTGCCGAAGGGTGATGTAGCATAGGCCTGCAACACACCGGCTTCGACAAGCTCAGCCTGACAAACTTTTTATTTATGAGACCACTTGTAGAAACCAGTTGCAGCTATTTCTGCGTAATTAAAAATGTCTTTCAGTAGAATATAAATCTTTCGATAAAATTTGTTTTGCTTTTACGCATAGCTATTTGTTGGAGTGCAAAAAGGATGAAGGCAACGAATCTTTTCATACAGGTAAATTAAACAAACGAGTGCTCAGGCTATCGTTTGCTTTGCCACCGGCAGGAATAGATTGCCTAAAGTATTGGCAGCCTGTTAATAAAGGTTAACTGTTTGCAACTCTTTTGCTTTAGTTAACCTCTCCTTTAGTAATTTCCAAGCTTTATTTCTTTTGAATCTCCCAAAATTTAAAAAATTGCCAATGAATCGTCGCATTGCCGTTGCCGTGGCAACAGGTATTCTTTTTTCCAGTGCAGCAGGGTTTGCACAAACCACACCGACAACCCCGTCTACGACAGACCGGGCAATGCCGGCCGGCTTTCCCGGAATGGCCCGCCAGGCCAGCACCGGTCCGAAGCCCTATACAGAAGTTATTACTGCCAAAGCAAAAACTGACAGAGGTTTGTTTACCACCCACAAAGTGGACGACAAATATTTCTTTGAAATCCCCGACTCGTTATTAGGCCGGGAAATTCTCGTTGTAAACCGAATTTCTAAAGCACCTGCAGGTCCCCGTGCTGGTTTTACCGGTTATGCCGGCGACCAGATCGGAGAGAACGTAATCACGTTTGAAAAAGGACCAAACAACAAGATCTTTTTAAGAAGCAGTTCGTTTGATGAAGCAGGCCGCGATTCGCTGGGCATGTATCAATCCGTTCGCAATTCAAATCTTTCCCCTATTTCCGCGTCTTTCAACGTCAGTGCCTTGCATACGGATTCAATCACCAAAGTGAAGAGTTCGGTTATTGAGTTAACAGACTACTTCATGGGTGATAACGACATTCTTTTCTTTGAAGCTCGCACGAAAAGAAGCCTGGGGTTAAGTGCTTATCAAAGAGACAATTCGTACGTTACCGATCTGCGTTCTTTCCCGAACAACGTTGAGATAAGAACAGTGAAAACGTACATGCGTACGCCAACGCCAAGTGGCCTGGGCGGTTCTCCCATAATTTCATTTGGTGCACCTACAGCCGGGTCTCCTTCCACATTTGAGTTAAACTCCTCATTGATTTTATTGCCCAAAGTGGCCATGAAGCCAAGATATTTTGATCCTCGTGTCGGTTATTTTGCTACTTCGTACACCGACTTCGACGCGAACCCGCAGGGTGTTGAAAGAATTCGCATGGTAACACGCTGGAAACTGGAACCCAAGCCGGAAGACGTTGAAAAATATAAGCGCGGTGAACTAGTCGAGCCGGCAAAGCCAATTGTGTATTACATCGATCCGGCTACACCAAGAAAATGGATCCCTTACCTCGTACAAGGTGTAAACGACTGGCAGAAAGCATTTGAGAAAGCA
>DASVSM010000267.1:0-2328 GCA_036388115.1 Flavisolibacter sp. | reverse complement strand
AAGACCCAACGCCACAAAATATGGATGGCACTAATCGCTGGTTTTACGACTGGCAATTGTTTGGCGGCCAGGTTCAGTTAGGGATCGATTATCCTTTTTAGAACACGAATTACACGAATTAGCAATGGTGCAGCTAATGATTTGCAGGTTTATTTATTTCATCTTGCAATGTTTCAATGGTCATTGCATCGTTCAATAGAAATTCGCCGATGCGGGTGCGGCACAAACTGCTTAAATGGCCGCCTACACCCAGTGCTTCTCCATAATCATTTGCCAGGCTGCGGATATATGTACCTGTAGAGCAAACAACCCTGAAATGAACAACGGCACCCTCGACCTTCTCGATAGTAAAAGAAGAGATGGTAACTGGCCGCGGCTCGAGCTTCACATCCTCACCTCTTCTTGCCAGTTCGTAAACGCGTTTACCGTCCTTTTTGATAGCGGAATGAATGGGTGGTGTTTGCAGAATGTTTCCCGTAAAGGATGTCGTTGCTTTTTGCAAATCGTCGATGGCTAAATGCTCCGTTGTTTTAAAATCTCTCGGCTCACTTTCCAGGTCATACGTTGGTGTGATAGCGCCTAGTGTAATGGTTCCGGTGTACTCTTTTTCCCGGGCCATGTATTCATTGATCTTCTTTGTAAACCGGCCGGTGCAAACAATAAGCAAACCGGTGGCAAGCGGATCTAGGGTTCCGGCATGGCCGACTTTCTTGGTCTTTGTCAGGTAGCGGATCTTTCGCACGGCGTCGAACGACGTCCAGTAAAGCGGCTTGTTGATGAGCAGCACACGGCCTTCTTCAAAACTGTTCTGTTGCATGGCGGGCAAAGATAGTCCTGTTATTGTTTGGGTTAGGAAGCGGAAGCGAAGCCTTATAAAAGCCAGTGCGAAGATTGATTCTATTGCTTTATCTTGCCTATTCAACCATTCACAGAAAAATAAGAACTCCCCGGGTTCTTTACTGTAAACTTGTTTATGCACAGGGTTCTCTGTCTCCTGCTTTTGGTCATGTGTGTTTCGCTGGTGTCCCGTGCACAGGATGGCGACAGCCTTGTAATAAAGGTGACGAATAGCAGCCATCATCCCCTTGCCAATGTTACAATCGAGCTATTAAAACAAGACTCTTCATTAGTAAAGGTCGTCGTCAGCGATAGTTTGGGTTTTGTACGTTTGCCTTCCCTTCTTCAGAAATCCTTTGTTGTTCGCGGTAGCTTAATTGGCTACGCCTCCGCTGTGCTCGAAATAAACAGTTCCAATAAAAAAGAATGTGAGCTCGTACTTGTGGCGGTTGAAAAGTCACTGCAGAATCTGACCATCGTGGCACGCAGACCATTTATTGAATTACGGCCCGACAAAACGGTTGTCAATATGGAAGCAGGTATATCAAATGTCGGTACTACTGCGATGGAAGCCCTGGAAAAACTGCCAGGGGTTTCTGTTGACAAGGACGGCAATATCAGCTTAAAAGGAAGGTCCGGTGTGATGGTGATGCTTGATGGAAAACCGACATACCTGAATGGCGCCGAGTTGGCAGCATTACTAAACGGAATGAGTGCCTCCCAGATAAGCCAGGTGGAACTGATGGATAACCCACCTGCAAAACTCGATGCCGCGGGCAATGCAGGTATCATCAATATAAAAACGAAAAAGAATACACAACGCGGTTTCAGCGGTACGTTGAATACCTCGTATGGACAGGGCTATTATCCAAAAAACAATAACAGCCTTTCGCTGAACTACAGGAGCGGGAAATGGAACGTATTTACCAATTATAGCTTCAACTACAACGGCTATTTTTCCCGTATTTATGCCTTACGCACTTATTTTCAAAGGGACGGACAAACCGTTGCTTCGTTACTGGAGCAGCCGAGTTTTCTACAGGGCAGCATGGCGTCGCATAGTTTACGTACGGGAGCAGACTATACCATTAATAACAAGACATCCATAAGTCTTGCCTTATCCGGCCTGTCATTTAACCGCGAGGGAAGCAGTAATAACCCTGCCTACTGGATGAAGGGCAACCGGCAGGTTGACTCCGTTATTTATACACTCAGCAATAACACAACAGCCTGGGACAATGCCGGGGGTTCTTTCAATGTCAGGCATGTTTTCAGCGCCAATCGGGAGTTGACTGCCGATGTGGACATGCTTCATTACCGCATTCACAGCGACCAGTTCTTTGAAAATAACGCGGTTTTACCACGGTATTATTCCGAAGCATCAAGGGCCGATATTCCTACCGGTATCCGCATACTATCAGCCAAGGCTGATTATACCGAACAAATTGAAAGCCTGAAACTAGAGGGAGGTTGGAAATCATCCAACATCAG
>DASVSM010000266.1:0-3753 GCA_036388115.1 Flavisolibacter sp. | reverse complement strand
ACCGCAAGTTCTGCCTGGCGAATCTGCTGGCGCACCGCAAAATTGTTGAAGATGGGAATAGAAGCAGTGATGCCGTAGTTCAGCCCTTTGTTCAGATTGAATAAAGGGGAGAACTGGTTGATCACCTGGTTACTGGCTGTGCGACTGAAATTATATGCAGAGTTCAGCGAAACAGTAGGGTAGCGGGAAGTTTTTGCCAGTCTTACATTCAGTTCTGCTGCCTGTATGTTTGTCCTGGTCAGTTGCAGTTCCGGTGTTGAAAAATTGCTAAGCAGTGTGGCTAATACAAAATCATTTCGCACCGGGATCGTATCGGAAACTTTATAAGGAACGGTTGCCGCTGTGTTCATCAGCAGGTTTAATGTTTGCCGGCGCTGATCAATCAGTGCCAACTGGTTGAGTTGTGCTGCTTTGCTGTTGTTGAAGTCTATCTGCGCCTGCAATACATCTGGTTTAATTCCAACTCCTATGTCAAAACGATACTGTGCCAGCCGCAACCGGTCCGATGCCAGGGCCATTTGTTCCTCTACGTTCCGTAGCTGTTGTTGCTGCCGTACAATGTCGTAATACGTGGTAATCACGTTGGAAACCGTATTGATCACTGCCGTTTTTACCAGCAGGTTGCCCTGCTCTACGGCGATATTCAACTGGTCGCGCAGAAGAAACATACGAAAGCCATCAAATACCGTCCAGTTCAGGTTAATGGCTGCGTTGAGGTTGTTGGAACGGATCCCCTGCCGTTCTCTTTCCGAGCCATCGGCCAGCGTTTGCCGCTGGTTGTTGTTATTAATCAGGTAAGTACCCGATGCGTTTACCCTCGGCAGAAAAGCGGCGTTTCTATATTCATAATTGATGGCGGCGATAGCCGAATCATTCCGGGAAAGAAGAATGTCGTAGTTGTTTTGCAGGGCATAGGCAACCGCCTGTTCTATCGTTAACGAATCCTGCGCCTGTAAGCCTTTGCCGATCAATGAAATAAAGAGTAATACGAAAATTCGGTTCATCATAATTATTAACGTGCCTGTTCTAGTTCTGTTGACTGCTTTTCTTTCTCCATTTCTTCCAGTGGGTTTGATTTATGCTTCGCCGAAAGGAAGGAGTACATGGCCGGTATGACAAACAAGGTCAGAACAAGTGAAAAAATGATACCACCCACAATAACAATCCCCAGCGGAATACGACTAGTAGCTGCCGCACCTAACGATAAGGCAATGGGCATAGCACCCAGCGCCATGGCAAGCGATGTCATTAAAATGGGACGTAAACGTTGTGTGGAAGAATAGATGGCCGCATCGGTTTTGTCCATTCCTTTCTCGCGGCTCTGGTTGGCAAACTCCACGATCAGGATACCATTCTTGGTTACCAGGCCAATGAGCATGATCATACCAATCTGGGAAAAGATGTTCAGTGTCTGATCAAATATCCAAAGCGACAGCAAAGCTCCCGCAATTGCCAGCGGTACAGTGATCATGATAATGAAAGGATCGATAAAGCTTTCAAACTGCGCCGCCAGAATAAGAAAGATCAAACCAAGCGCCAGGAAGAAGGCAAAACCAACATTGCTGCTGCTCTCGGCATATTCGCGGGAAGAACCGGAAAGCGAACTAACGAAGGTTTCATCCAGCAACTTATCAGCAATCCGCTGCATTTCCGCAATGCCATCACCTACAGTTTTACCAGGAGCTAATCCTGATGAAATGGTAGCGGCTTTAAACCGGTTGAAGTGGTAAATGGTGGACGGCGTGGTAGCCTCATCAAAGGTTACCAGGTTATCCAGGCTAATCATTGATCCGGCCGCGTTGCGAACGTAGATGGTTTTCAAATCCGTCGGGTCATCACGGTCGGCACGAACAACCTGTCCCATCACCTGGTATTGTTTTCCTTCTTTGGTGAAATAACCCAACCGGCGATTACTCAAAGCAAGGTTCAGCGTATTGGAAATATCTTCTACCGAAACACCTAACTGCGAAGCTTTCAGACGGTCGACACTAATGCGCAACTCCGGCTTGTTGAATTTCAAATCAGCATCAGCACCTTGCAGCACGGAACTTCTTGAGGTCTCTTCCAGAAATTTTGGAAGGATCTGTGTAAGCTTTTCAAAGTTGTTGTTCTGAATAACAAACTGCACAGGCTGTCCGCCACGGCGGTTTTGCTGGATCGTTTGGTCTTCGATGGCAACCACACGGCCTTCCGAAAATTTGGAAAGATTGCGGTTGAGCATTGCTACGATTTCTTTTTGGGAACGATCTCTTTCGTTTGGAGCAATCAGCGCAGCCCGTACAAAACCGGTGTTGGCGGCACCGCTGGCAAAACCCGGCGCTGTTAACGACAAGACTGTATTTTTTTCGGGCACTGAATCCAAAACAAGATTGGTAAGCCTGTCAATTAATTTATCCGTGTATTCGTATGAACTTCCTTCCGGCGCTGTTACCTGCAAGCGAAACTGGCTTCTGTCTTCCATTGGGGCCAGCTCAGATTGCATCGAGCCTCCAATGAAGTATATGATGGCGGCGCAGGCAGCTACCATTACAAAGGCCAGCCATTTCACTTTCATAAAATGGGTAAGCAAGGATTTGTAGCCATTTTCCATGCCCTGAAAGAACGGTTCCGTTTTGCGATAGAACCAGGAATGTTTATGAACGCTCTTTGTCAGCTTCACGTTTAGCACTGGCGTTAACGTTAGTGATACAAACGCTGAGATCAATACCGCACCGGCAACTACAATTCCAAATTCGCGGAACAATCTTCCCACAAAACCTTGTAAAAAAATGATAGGAAGGAATACAACCGCAAGTGTAATAGAAGTGGCGATAACCGCGAAGTAAATCTCCTTTGAGCCTTCCACTGCGGCTTTCCATTTGTTCATGCCGCCTTCCATTTTTTTATAAATGTTCTCCGTTACTACAATGCCGTCATCCACCACAAGACCTGTTGCCAGCACAATGGCAAGAAGGGTTAATACATTGATCGTAAACCCGCAGATGTACATGATGAAAAAGGCGCCGATCAGGGAGACCGGAATATCAATTAACGGACGGAACGCAATGGCCCAGTCGCGGAAGAAAAGATAAATGATGATCACTACAAGAATGAAGGAAATGATCAGCGTTTCTTCTACTTCTGAAATGGAGTTTTTGATAAACCTTGTCTGGTCGAGGGCAACATTGAGTGTAAAATCTTCGGGAACATCTTTTTTTAGTTCTTCCAGTCGTTTGTAAAACTCATCGGAGATAGAAACGTAGTTGGCACCCGGTTGCGGAATGATGGCCATCGCAATCATGGGAATGCCGCTTTCTTTTAATGAGCTTTCTTCGTTCTCCGGGCCAAGAACAGCTTCTCCAACGTCACGTACAAGAATATTACTGCCGGCATCCGATTTAATGATGATATTATTAAACTCTTCCTCCGTATTCAACCGGCCGAAAGTTCGTACGATCAGCTCCGTGTTGCTGCCGGATATCTTACCGCTTGGCAATTCCACATTTTCACGCAACAAAGCAGTTTGCACATCGGCAGGAGTGAGGTTGTAAGATGAAAGTTTTTTTGGGTCGAACCAAATGCGCATGGCATACCGCTTCTCGCCCCAGATCTGGATGCCACTCACACCCTGGATGGTTTGTAATCTCTCCACCAAAACGTTGTTGGCATATTCCGTTACCTCTAACTGGTTGCGGGTGTTGCTTTGCACCGTCATCGAAAGAATGGGATCAGACGATGCATCTGCTTTGGAAACAACCGGTGGCGCTTCCAGAT
>DASVSM010000265.1:0-2254 GCA_036388115.1 Flavisolibacter sp. | reverse complement strand
TTATCGATGTATGCCCTGATTTCAGGTTTTTTCAAGTTCTCCCACCCTATGGCGTAACCCGTTCTTTTGCTATAGCCTGCACGTAACGCTGCTTGTGTAGCATTGAAATCAACAAGGTATTCTTCACAAAACCGAATCTGTTTGGCAGTAAGCATTACGTAGATGGTTGATCTGATACAGCGCAGACTTTTGACCACACGAGATAAACCTCGTACGGCGGCTTATCCACCAGTTGATTGAGGTTCCACCCGTTCGGGCATCGGTCGGCGATAGTTTGATTGATGGTAGCAGAGTCGTTTGTCACGATATCTACTACGTTCATAACTCCAAAAGCCATAAAACCAAAAGTAAATAAAACTTACTCAAAAGTAAATGTTAATCGCTAAGCTCGTATTTTGGAATACTTCTGCACTCTTGCCTTCACTGCCTGCATCAGGGCTTCCTGCCCTCCCGCTTTGTTCGCCAGCGACTTGACAACGTCTTCATCCATGGTATCTTTTGCCACCAGGTGATGAACAATAACCGTGTTAGTCTGACCTTGCCGGTGTAGTCGCTTATTGGCCTGCTGGTATAGCTCCAGGCTCCAGTTCAACCCAAACCAGACGATGATATTGCCGCCTGCCTGGAGGTTCAGCCCGTGACCGGCACTGGCCGGATGCGCCAGCAGTAACTCGATCTTCCCATCGTTCCACCTGGCGATGCTGTCAGAGTTATTCAGTTCTTGCGGCTTGTATTTTTTGAGATACTTCTGGATCCTTTCCTTGTCGTGGATGAAGGAATAGAACACCAGCACCGGTTGACCGTTGCTTGCATCAATGATCTCTTCCAGCGCTTCCAGTTTATCCCTGTGTACTTCGTACCATGCCCGGTCTTCACCGTAGATGGCGCCATTGGCAAACTGCAAAAGTTTGTTGGTCAGGGCCGCAGCATTCACAGCCGATACCTCTTCGTCATCAAAGGCCATCACCTGTTCCCTTTCAAACTGAAGGTATTTTTTCAGCGTATCAGAAGCAAATCGGATGTCGATGTGGTTATCGATCCTCTCCGGAAGGGAGAGATAATCTTCGGACTTCATGGAGATGCAGATATCACCGATCTTTTCATAGATTTCTTTCTGGTAAACATCTTCTCCTAAAATGTCATCGCCTTTAGCCAGGTTGTGTTCATACACGATGTAACCATTGCGCTTTCCGGGTTTGAAATACTTGTCCCGGTAGCTTGTCAGCGTTTTCCCCAGGCGTTCGCCCATGTCCAGCAAGTACAGCTGCGGCCACAGATCCAGCAGTCCGTTAGGCGCAGGCGTACCGGTTAAGCCCACGACCCTTTTTACTTTTGGCCGGATCTGACGAAGCGCTTTAAACCGTGCTGCTTTTGCTGATTTGAACGAAGACAGCTCATCGATCACAACCATGTCAAACGGAAAGGCCGTGCCATAATGCGCGATAAGCCAAACAACGTTCTCCCGGTTGATCACATAGATGTCGGCTTTACGCTTCAGTGCTTCTTTGCGCTGCACCTCGGTTCCCAAAATTTTCGATATCCGGAGATGGCGAAGGTGATCCCACTTTTGTGCTTCGGTTGTCCAGGTATCTTCCGCCACTCGTTTAGGTGCAATCACCAAAACTTTGCTCACTTCACACAGGTCAAACATCAGCCGGTCAATAGCGGTCAGCGTTGACACCGTTTTACCAAGTCCCATGTCCAGGAACAAGCCCGATGCAGGATGCTTGATCAGATGCTCTGTTGCATGATCCTGGTATGGGTGGGGATTATATTTCATTCAAAAATTCGTTTAAAGTTTCTTCGCCATCAATTACCCAAACCGGAAAACCTAAAGCTGTCAGCATTTTTCTAACAACCTTTTGCCGTGGTGATAATTCTTTACCGGTAGTTTTCAATTCAGCCCAGTGAACAATTCTGCCCGGCATCAATACAAGTCGATCAGGCATCCCTGTGAAAAAAGGCGACGTGAACTTCACAGCCAGTCCGCCTTTTTTCTTCACCCCGTTTTTAAATTTCTTCTCGATCAATTTTTCGTTCATAAATCTTCAATTTTTGGCCGGTTGCCGTGATTGCCAAGTTGCCGTAAATTCCTCACGTACGCGTATATGTGTGTTTAGGCGTGTTTATATTTCCCTATTCCCCCTAATTACATAATATTTTTAGTTATAGTTAATTATGGCAACTTCGGCAACTTTCTTTTGAAAGTCTTATCTGTTAAGCCTTTCAGCAGTTGCCGTAATTTTTTATTACG
>DASVSM010000264.1:0-4230 GCA_036388115.1 Flavisolibacter sp. | reverse complement strand
TGCTGCCACGACGATCACTAACGGAACCATGATCATTAAAGACGGAAAGATTGTGGCCGTTGGGCAAGGGTTAAAAGTGCCTGCCGGTGCAATCGAGATCAATGCTTCAGGCAAGTACATCTATCCTTCTTTTATTGACATTTACAGCGATTATGGAACGCCTGGCCAGCAGCCCCGCCAGGGCGGCTTTGATTTCTTTGCCAGGTCGCAGCTCACCACCAACACCAAAGGTGCTTATGGCTGGAACCAGGCTATTCGTCCGGAAGTGGATGCCTACAAAGTATTTGCTGCCGATGCTGCCAAGGCGAAAGCCCTACGTGACCTTGGCTTTGGTACAGTGCTCACGCATGTAAAAGATGGCATTGCCCGTGGTACCGGCACGGTTGTGACGCTGGCGGACGACAAAGAAAACCTGGTCATGTTGAAAGAAAGGGCGTCCTCGCATTATTCTTTTGCCAAAGGCTCTTCTACACAAAGCGACCCCGGCTCAATGATGGGAAGCATTGCGCTTCTTCGCCAAACCTACCTGGATGCGAAATGGTATAAGAACCGTCCCGAAAAAGAAGGGGTAAACATTAGTTTGCAGGCCTGGAGCGAAGTGCAGGGCTTTCCGCAGATATTTGAAGCCAACGACAAATGGAATGCCCTGCGTGCCGATAGGATTGGCGACGAAGCTGGTGCAAAATACATTATCAAAGGGGGGACAAATGAATACCAGCGCATTGCCGATATGAAAGCGACCGGTGCTGCTTTTATTCTTGGACTAAACTTCCCGCAGGCGCAGGATGTGGAAGATCCCAGCGATGCCCGCTTTGTTTCGCTAACTGATCTGAAGCATTGGGAACTGGCACCAACCAATCCGGCTGCATTCGAAAAAGCCGGCATTTCTTTCTGCTTAACCACTGCTGATCTGAGGGATCCAAAAAGTTTCCTGACCAATGTTCGCACCGCAATAAATTACGGCTTAACCGAAAAAACTGCGCTGAATGCATTGACAAAGGTCCCCGCTGAATTATTAGGCATGGACAAGCAGGTAGGAACCCTGGATGCAGGTAAGATTGCCAACTTCCTCATTGCCAGCGGGCCTATCTTCAATGAAAGAACAACCATCTTCCAGAACTGGGTGCAGGGAGAAAAATATGGTGTGAAAGATGATGTATTCAACGAGATGCGTGGCAAGTACCGTGTGGTGCTGAATACGCCAAACGGCCCGGTAAATTATAACCTTGATTTTAAAACGCCGTCTTCTGCCGTTACGCTTCGCGACCGTGATACAGTGACTTCCCGCTTCTATTATGACGGCCGCAATGTTCGTATTAATGTGGCACCAGAAAGAAGAGGAGAGGCTAATATCCGTTTAACCGGAACCGTCAGCGGAAGCGAATGGAGAGGTTATGGTGAAGACAGCGCCGGCAATCGTTTTACCTGGACAGCCGTTTATTCTACCCAACAGGATTCGGCAAAAGCAAGAGTGGACAGTGCCCGCAAACGTCCGCTGGTTTTAGGAAAGGTTACCTATCCGTTCCTGCCTTTTGGCTGGGAAGATGGCGGTGCGCCTAAACAGGAAACCATCCTTATTAAAAACGCAACGGTTTGGACTAGTGAGAAAGAAGGTATTCTCGAGAACACTGATGTGTTATTGAAGAACGGAAAGATTGCATCGGTTGGAAAGAATCTTTCCGAGAACGGTGCAAAAGTAATTGATGGTACAGGCAAGCATGTAACGCCAGGTATTATCGACGAACACTCGCATATTGCTGCAGCTTCTATTAACGAGGGCGGACAAAGCGTAACATCGGAAGTTCGCATTGCAGATAATTTAAACCCTGACGATGTAAACATCTATCGCCAGTTGAGTGGTGGTGTTACTACGTCTCATATCTTACACGGTTCTGCCAATACCATCGGCGGACAAACACAACTGATCAAATTGCGCTGGGGTGCCAATGATGAAGGTCTGAAGTTCAGGGACTGGCCCGGCCAGATCAAATTTGCGTTGGGTGAAAATGTAAAACGTTCGCCCGCCACTGCCGGACAAAACAACCGTTATCCGGACACGAGAATGGGCGTAGAGCAGGTATTGGAAGATGCCTTCACCCGTGCAAAACAATACGAAGCGGAATGGAAAACTTACAATGCCGGAAACAAAAAAGGTGTTGAGCCAAGAAGAGACCTTGAGTTGGATGCGCTGGTTGAAATTCTGAACAACAAACGCCACATCACCTGTCACTCCTATGTGCAAAGCGAGATCAATATGGCCTTGCACATGGCGAATAAAATGGGTTACAAATACAACACGTTCACACACATTCTGGAAGGCTATAAAGTAGCGGATAAAATGAAGCTGCATGGCGCCAACGCTTCTACTTTTTCCGACTGGTGGAACTACAAAATGGAAGTGATCGATGCCATTCCTTACAATGCATACCTGATGCAAATGGCCGGTTTGAATGTGGCTATCAATTCCGATGATGCGGAGATGGCCCGCCGCTTAAACCAGGAAGCTGCCAAGAGCGTGAAGTATGGCGGCATGACGGAAATAGATGCATTGAAGATGATTACCATCAATCCGGCTAAGATGTTGCACGTTGAAGAAAAAGTGGGCAGCATTAAAGTTGGTAAAGATGGCGACGTAGTATTATGGAATGATCATCCTTTGAGCATTTATGCAAAACCGTTGTACACTATTGTTGATGGTACCATTTATTTCGACCGTGCAAAAGATGAGGCGCTGCAGAAAGTTGTTGACAACGACAGGTTGCGCATTGTAAGAAAAATGAACGGCGAAAAAAGGAGCGGTGCATCGGTTCAGCCGGCGCAACCAAGCTACCAGGAAATGCATACCTGCAGCGATCATTATCATAAGCATGGTTTGCTGGTAATTGATTCAGAAAATTAAATTGTTCACTTGTTCACCGGTTTACATGTTTACCTGTCAATTCCTCGATTATGGCCACGTTTAAATGTTTTGAAGAAATTCATGCATGGCAAAAAGCTCGCTTATTGAATCAGAAAATAGGGGAGTATGTTGACGCCGGACGATTTAAAACAAATTTTCGTCTCATTAATCAGATAGAAGGTTCTGCCGGTTCAATTATGGATAATATAGCAGAAGGTTTTGAACGTAGTGGAAACAAGGAATTCCTGCAATTTTTATACATCGCGAGAGGATCCTGTGGCGAATTTCGTTCACAGCTTTATCGGGCGATTGACAGAAACTATGTTCAAAAACAAGAATTTGATGAACTTTTTGCTATGGCAAAGGAAATCATCAACAGGCTTCAGAAACTAATTGATTATTTACATTCATCTGACCTAAAAGGAACAAAGTACAAGCCGCTTGACGCACCAAACAAGTAAACAAGCGAACAAGTAAACATGTGAACTAAAAACCTCATTCATGAAAAAAATAATTCTAAGTTTTGCTACGATCTGTTTCCTGATGACTGCACGTTCTCAGGAAAGCTTTGCGCCTGCTGCAAAACAGGCACAGCCTATTGTGGTGACAGGTGCCACGGTGCATGTTGGTAACGGACAAGTGCTGAATAATGCGTCTATTGTTGTTGTAAATGGAAAAATTACGGCTGTGGGAACAAACGTCACTGCGCCTGCAGGTGCCAAAACCATCAATGCACAGGGCAAACACGTTTATCCCGGGTTGATTTTATCCAGCAGTAACCTGGGTCTTGTAGAAGTGAACAGCGTTCGGGCAACCAGCGATGCAAGAGAAATCGGCGACATGAATCCAAACCTTCATTCAATCATTGCCTATAACACAGATTCGAGGGTCATCAATACCCTTCGTCCCAATGGTGTGCTTTTGGCGAACGTGGTGCCGGAAGGTGGCATGTTAAGCGGACAATCATCCGTTGTGCAACTGGATGCCTGGAACTGGGAAGATGCCGCCTACAAAACAGACAACGGCCTGCATTTTCGCATGCCGTCGCTTTTGGCCAGACCGCGTGGTTTTGGTTTTGGCGGCGGTGGAGGTGGCCAGCAAACGCCACCAACCGACCCGGTGAAAGAAGCATTAGACAAAATTGACAACTTTAAAACTTTTCTGCGCCAGGCAAAAGCTTACAACAGCCTGAATAAGCCGGATGAAGTCAATTTGAAATATTCGGCCGTTAAAGGGTTATTCGACAAGTCGAAAAAGCTTTACATGCATGCAAGCACCGTGAAGCAAATTCTCATTGCTATTGATATTGCAAAAGAGTTTGACCTGGATGC
>DASVSM010000263.1:0-5387 GCA_036388115.1 Flavisolibacter sp. | reverse complement strand
GATGTTCTTATCAAACCCAAATGCGGTACCAGCAATAGTGGAAAGATGAGTGAAGCCAGCAAAGCGCCGATGTAATCGAAGGTGAATACACGGCTCACTAATTCTTTAAACTCCACCTTGTCTTTGAGGATCCGCATCAGCAATGGAATCTCCAGTCCCACCAGCATACCGGTGAGAAATACGAACGCATAAAGAATGATGCGAAAGGACGAAGCCAGGGGGAACACGACAAACAGAATAGCAGAACTTAGTCCGCCAATTAATCCTACCAACAGTTCGATGCGGATAAACCACGAAAGCAATCCTTTTTCAAAGTACTGGGAGAAATAAGAGCCCACACCCATTGAAAACAGGTACACACCAATGATGGTGCTGAACTGCGTTACACTATCGCCTAAAAGATAGGAGGCGAGTGTGCCCGCCACCAGTTCATAGATCAACCCACACGTAGCAATAACAAACACCGCCAGCAGCAGCAGCCATTGCGCATTCAGTTCTTTTCTCATCATACCTTAATGAATGGCCGAAGCAATAATAATGGCGACCGCCAGCATAAAACAGCCTGCCAGCACAGCTACGGCCATGTTCTTATTTTCTAATATTTCCCGCCGCAGGTTATGCTTCGGTGTTAACAGTTCTACCAAAATAAAAGCTACCAGCAAAATACCGATGCCTAAAAACGAATAAGCAATAGAATTTAAAAGTGCTTGTGACATAAAGAGAGTTTTAGTTTTGCGTTGCGGGAAAGGCAAAAGTAAAAAGGCAAAATTCAAAACAGAGGCACTTGAAGGCAGGCCTCCTTTTTTACTTTTTACTTATGACTTATTTGCTCCATACAACAGTTTAATTTATTTATGACCACCGGGGCCGCTTGCCTTCCATTGTTCCTGTCCGCCGGAGAAGATACGCCAGCCGGTTAGGTTGGCATACGTGAGTGTGCCAACTGTTAGCAGGGTTATCAGAATAAACCACCGGAACGGGAACAGCGGCGAACCAGAATTAAAAAAATTAACTTTCATCGCTATACGTATAAGGTGAAAAAGGACTGTTGTACCAACGCTTCCGCTCGTTATACCGCACAAGCAGGAAATGACCGATTGACCATAACACAATTGGTATTAAACAGAGAAACAGGTTGCGGTCGTTGGTGGTATCGTAGGTGACTGTCATATTAAAGGAACGGATGGAAGGATTCAGTTCCGGCGGCGCCGTCAGGTACGAAGCATACGTCACTTTCGTTTCCCGCGTTGCACGAATGATCAGGTCATAGCGGCCGGCAGGTATGCTGCTTAGAAAAGCCGTTTCCCTGGTGCTTCCCTCGGTCCATGATTCTCCTTCCGAATACCCATGATAATACTCCACTCCTTTTTCAAAACTGTATTCAGTTCCTTTGGCCACATCCACCAGGGTGCCGCTTACTTCGCACCAGCTGTTATCCACACCGGCGTAAATTTCAAACTCCAGGTTACTGCTCCTCTTGTCCAGCACAATGTCTTTTTTGATGAAGGATACCGTATCAACTGAATCGCTGAAGTCGTAAGTGTTTTCAGAAATAACCTGGGCCCGGTGGGTCAATGATGTGACCAAATGCGCAAAGACAAGCAGCAGCACTGCACCAGCTCCAAACCTCAGGATCTTGCCCATGCTGACATAACCTTTCGGTTCAACGGCGCCAACACCGGTTTTCCATGGCGGCGAAAACTTGTCGCCGAAGGCTGTTTTTATTTCTTTGCTGGTAATGTGCTCACCCAAAAACCAGTTGATGCCTTCGCGGCCGCTTTTTTCCTTTATCCAGACTTCGGGAGGCGAGATGAATTCAACGGCTCTCTTTTCCTGGTCATTAAAGGCATTATAAGGAAATTCGCCTTTTGCGTTCACCACTTCATAGTTGTAACTGTTGTATAACTCAAAGCGTTCGTCACGGTAAGTGAGGTGACTGGGTTGTTCTTTTTCCACTACCGGGCCATCTCCCCTTTCCCGTATAAAACTCCAGTGCCCGTTGTACTCACTAAGAAAAGCAAAGCCATGCTGCGGATTGTACAAGGTATATTCCTTCCATTGCGAGCGGTATTGATTGGCTTCTTCTTTTTGCGCATACCCAATGACTTCGTAGTTGATACCTTTTAAAACACCGGCGCTCCCTAGCTCAATATCGGGGCCAATATCCGTGCTGTTCCGCTGGCCGAGCCTTTTAAAATTCAGGCCTTCTTCCAGCGCATAACGGGTGCCGCAATGCACACAGGCATAACTCTGGCAAAAAGGAAATCCTTTCAGCACATTTTCCTTCGAACAGTTATGGCAGGTTAGTGTTTTTATGGGCGGTTCTACACTGCGGGTGTTCTTTAGTTGCAAGGCTTCCTGTGTAGTGTACTGCACATTGAAACACAAGGTTGCATTGTTCGACAATTCAATCACCTCTATACGCCGGCCATCAACGGCCGCAAACTCAAAGGTGCGAAAAGCAGATGGTACACCTGGCAACCAGGCTTCGCCTTCCAGTTCCCATTTATAGCACTGGTATTTCCGTTCGAGTATAAAAGGATCGTTGGCAAACAGGTCTCTCCTGGCGCCAACTTTGACTCCATCCAGTAAAGAACTCCTTACATCACGGTCAGTAACCACCGGTTCATAAATGGCATAGATGCCATACCCCTCGCCTAAATAACTGATGCTGCCATCGTTCCAAAGGATCGTCCAATAGTTGAAAACAAATTCTTCAATCCACGCTCTTATCCTTCCTAACACCCGGAACGTTTTGCCATTCCACGCACCTTCTGTTCCCGGTTGAATAAATTCAAAAGGTTGCGCAACGGTGTAAAAAGGTTTTGCCACCACAACGCCATTGTTGCGATAAACCGTGCTGCCGCAACTACAATGAATGAGATTTGTTTCTGCGTGGGCAAAATAAAGCACCCGGCCACAATCAGGACAATTTTGCAAAATGGGATTGCTCATGTTTATCTCCTGATAATTTGTTCGTTCTCGATGGTGGCTTCAAAATGTCGTTGCATCGCTTTGTAAAGCTTTTGCACCGTACCGTCATTATTACGCTGGAAGTTACTGAGGTAGATGTCGATGTTCACCTTGCCGTATTCGGGCCAGGTATGAATGGAAAGATGGCTTTCGCTTAAACAAACAACGGCTGTATAGCCTGCGGGAGAAAAATTATGATAGACCTCCCCCAATTTTCGCAGATCGTTGGATGCAATTAAGGCGTCCACCAGTGCCTGAAACTCCTTGTATTGATGGAGCCGGTCAGTATTGGAGGTGGTGAGGGTTGCAAGAACATGTGTGCCTGGATTGTAACTCATAAGCTGGTTCTCAAAACGGAAAATACAGTATCCGTTTCAAATAAAAATAGATGCGGGAATATTTCGAAGGGTTGCCTTATTTATATAGCCCTACGCCGTTCAGCATACCGGCAATCACCTCGTTCGGGAGGGAGACCCCTTTGGCAGCCACTTCTGTTTCAATTTTAAAATTCTCCGCTTCCAGGTCTTTCGTATTAATGGCCTTGGTTCTTTTCTCCTGTGGCGGATTTAATTTTTCCGACCGTTCAAACTCCAACACTTTTTCATGAATATCAGCCGGCAGACTGTTTTCGCATTTATATGCCAGCTCAATAAACTGGCGGGCAAAGAAGGCATCGATTTGTATGCGGCGTTTGCTCAGGTGCGCAAACTTGCCAATAATGCGGCAGATGTTTTCGCGGTCTTCAGGGCTCAGCTGCTCCGCAAATTCATAGTCCTCAATTTTGCAAAGCGATAAGATCAGCGGCTCCAGCGAATCGGCCGACACAATGTACACATCGTAGTCAGCCAGGTTGTACACAAACTCTTTAATGCAGTGCAAGGTGTTTGACGGAACCACAAGGAAGATGTCTTTCTTCACGCCATCCAGCTTTGCATATTTCTTTGCTGCTTCGGCCTGCGCTTTCAAATAAAGCGGGAAGTTTTTCAGCTCATCACCGGCCGGGCTTTTGGCATCAAATACCACGTATTCATCACAAATCAATAACGTGTTATCGGGATCGCCCCTGAAGGGTGCTTTGTCTACGTAAGAAAGCGTATGCTTCTGGCAGATCTGTTTCATGCGCCCCTGCACATCCGTTTGGTGCGAGTTCCAGGTTTCTTTTAAGGCTCTCAATCGATTCAATTCTTCTTCGTGCCGTAGCTGAATTTCTTTTGCTCTTTCTTCCAGCAGGCTGTTTTTAATTCCCTGCAGCGAAACAATTTCTTCTGAATATTTCTGTGCCCGGAACTCATCTTCTTTTTTTAGCCGGATGTTTTCTTCTTTGATGTAGCGCAGGTCGCGTTCACAGGTTTCTGCCCGCTCTTTATAAATTCCTACTTCTTTGTTGATGCCTTGTAGTTGCAGGTCAAGGTTGCGTTTGGTTTCCTGCATCACGGAAAGGTGCATCTGCACAGTAGCAAGTTCGTGTTGCGCAGTACTCAGTTCATTTTGTAGAGAGGCAAGACTTGCCGCCGCGTCCACCAGATCCTGCTTTACGGTTGTCCATTGAAAGATGCGCCCCCAAAAGCCGAGGCTTTTGATTCTGTCGAGAAAGGCTTTGATCGTAAGAAGGTGTGTGCTCATGCGACTGGATTTGGTAACTCTATTAACGCTTAAAGATGCAATTATTGTGGGAAGGTTGCACGGGAGGGGAATTCGCAGGAAATTTGGGGATTGAAAGGACCTGTCAAAAGCTGTCCGTTGTTAGCCGTTAGCGATGAGCTTTGTTAAATAACCTACTTCCTAACCAATTCAACTTGTCTGCTATTAACAACGCTTCTTGCCTTGTCATCCCGAGGCACGAGGGACCTTTGCAGCGAATAGTAGGCGACTGTTGTAAGCATAATGAACGATCGCTTTCTTTTCTCCATAACGCATAGCAAAGATGCTTCGTTCCTCAGCAGGACAAGCAAAAGTTGTTACATTATGTATTAGTTTTAAAGCTGACGGCTGACGGCTGACCGCTGACCGCTGATAGCTCATAACTCAATGCTTACACGGCTTCAATTAAATCCCATAAGTTTCCATACAAATCTTCAAACACAGCGACCATTCCATGCGGCTGCTGCTCCAGTTCCCGCACAATTTTAATGTTGTTTGCAACCAGGGAAGTATAATCTCTTTTGATATCATCGGTGTACAAAAACAAAAATACCCTTCCTCCTGTTTGGTTGCCGACAGCCTTCTCTTGTTCTTCATTGGCCGCCCTGGCCAGCAACAAACTGCAGGTTCCCTCGCCTTTTGGCTTTACTACCACCCAGCGCTTGGTTTCGCTAAGCTTTGTGTCTTCTATTAAATCAAATCCTAATTTTTGGGTATAGAAGGCAATCGCCTCATCATAATCTCTTACCACCAATGCAAGTTGAACAATTCGC
>DASVSM010000262.1:0-5500 GCA_036388115.1 Flavisolibacter sp. | reverse complement strand
CGAATTCGTCGTCAGTCCTGTAACACCGGGCTTATCGCCGTTGAAGATCATCTCCAGGAAAGGGAACAACATTCCTAACGAGATCAATGAAAAAATAATGGAAAGGAGAATGAAAAGAATATACAGGGCAGCTTCTCCTTTGTAGTGGCTTAAATATTTAAAAACTCTGGCGTACTTCTTCATGCAATGGCCTGCGGCCCAATTTTGGAAAGGGGCAAAGTAACTACTTTTACAGCGTCCGTCGAAGCCTCTGCAATGGCGGCGCTAATAATTAAATGTTAGATTATGAAGGAAGGAAAACGACAAAAACAGATAGGAGGCCTGATCCAGGAAGAGATTAATGCCATTTTTCAACGGCTGGGTTTGAGCTTTGTTAACGGCGGAATGGTGTCGGTATCCACCGTGAAAGTGACGCCGGATCTATTGGAAGTACGCATTTACCTGAGCATATACAATGTAACTGACAAAACGGAAATTCTCAAAAAAATAGAAGAACGTAAATGGGAGGTCAAAAAAGAACTGGCTGCAAGGGTTAAAAGCCAGCTTCGCCGCATACCTGAATTAAAATTCTTTCTTGACGACACCCTGGATCACGTCTTCAAAATGGAAGAGATTTTCAACAAGATCAAGGAGGAAGATGAGAAAAAGAATGAGAATGAAGGTTAATCTGTTAAATGGTTAATACGTTAATAAGTAGCCTAACTGCCAACAAGATGTAGTAACCAACAATGCATTAACTGATCAACAATGAACTTTCTCTTTGCCTGGCGCTATTTCAAAGCAAAAAAAACCACCAATGCCATCAATATTATTTCGTGGATCAGCATTGTGGCCATGCTGTTTGGAACGGCCGCACTCATTTTGGTACTGAGCGTTTTCAACGGTTTTGAAGACCTGGTAAAGGGCTTATATTCGTCCTTTTATCCTGATTTAAAAATTGCCCCGGCTTCGGGCAAACAACTAACTCTTACAGCAGAACAACTGCAAAAGATCCGTTCTGTAAAAGGCGTCAGTGCCGTTTCATTAGTGGTAGAAGAACGGGCATTCCTAAGAAACGGCGAGGCGCAATCCATGATCTCGCTAAAGGGCGTTGATAGTTCCTATGCATACGTAACAACGGTTCCGCAACACATCGTAAATGGAGAATTTAACACGGGCACCGAAGACCGGCCGCTGCTGGTGCTGGGTGCCGGCATTGAAAATGCGGTGGCTGTTCAAAGCGACCGGAATATTTTTCCGCTCACGGTTTACCTGCCACGGAAAGGCGAAGTTGATCTTTCCGATCCCATTCGTTCGCTTGCCACTGACACTGTCAACACTGCCGGAACATTTGTAATTCAACAGGATTTCGACAATAGGTATGTGCTCACCAATCTGGATTTTGTAAAAACAATGCTCGGGCTGGCGCCTGATGCTTACAGTGCTGCCGAAATCGCCATCGCTTCCACCGCCGACGATGCAGAGGTGCAGGGCAACTTGCAAACCCTTTTAGGGAAAAGCTACGTAATACAAACACGGTACGAGCAGAATAAAAGCCTGTATTCCATCATGCAAATGGAGAAATGGGTGATCTACGCTATTCTTTCGCTGATACTGGTGGTAGCTGCCTTTAACATGATTGGTGCATTAACAATGCTGGTGCTGGAAAAAAGGGAAGACATAGGCGTATTGCATGCCATTGGTGCCAGCCGCAATTTTATCAAACGAATATTTTTAACCGAAGGATTGTTGCTGGCAACCATCGGCGGCGGTGTGGGTATGCTGCTGGCACTGTTAATTGCATTGGCACAACTGAAATTTCACCTGATCCCCCTGCAGGGAGATACGTTTCTCATCTCCTATTTTCCGGTGAAAATCAATCCATGGGACTTTTTACTGGTGGGAACAACCGTACTCGTAATCTCTCTTATTGCGGCTTACATCCCGGCACGTAAAGCGGCCAAACAACAACTGGTTTTGCGAAGCGAATAAGATAGCATTTCATGTATGCTTCTACTGCCCTTTTGCTCCCTTAAAACAGCCTATATTTTAACCTATTTAAAGGCGGCTCAAACCGCTTAATTCGGTATATTTGCCCGAATAGGCTTGCACCTGCAAGACGCTTAAATTTTAGCTTGAAAATGAGTGATATTTTAGATACGTTGACAACAGCTCCAGCCTCTGCCCTTATGCCTAGTTATGGTGCCGATTCCATCCAGGTACTAGAGGGTTTAGAAGCGGTCCGGAAACGTCCGGCCATGTATATTGGCGATATTGGTGTAAAAGGTCTGCACCACCTGGTTTACGAGGTGGTTGACAACTCCATTGACGAAGCCCTTGCCGGCCATTGTAAAAACATCATTGTTACCATACACGAAGACAACTCCATCTCGGTAGAAGATGATGGCCGTGGGATCCCAACCGGTATCCATGCCAAAGAAGGCCGTTCGGCCCTTGAGGTAGTAATGACCGTTCTGCACGCCGGTGGTAAATTCGATAAAGATTCCTATAAAGTTTCCGGTGGCTTGCATGGAGTAGGTGTAAGCTGCGTTAACGCCTTAAGTAAAAGACTTCACGTAACTGTTTTTCGGGAAGAAAAAATATTTGAACAGGAATACAAGATCGGTTTTCCGCAATATCCTGTTCGTGAAATTGGTGTCACTGAAAAAAGAGGTACAACGGTACATTTCTGGCCCGATGATACCATCTTCATCACATCGGTTTATAACAAAGATATTTTAGAAAGCCGCTTACGTGAGCTAAGCTTCTTGAATAAAGGCTTGCGCATCACCCTGAATGACCTTCGTGAAAAAGACGAGGAAGCGGGCATGACTTATTCGAAGATCTTTTTCAGCGAAGGCGGAATCGTGGAATTTGTAGAGATGCTGGACGCCAATGGAGGCCGTGCCTCTCTTTTGCCAAGGCCGCTCTTTGTAGATGCCCGCGATGAAAAAAATAACGTATCGGTAGAAGTGGCCATGACCTACAATACCAGTTACAACGAACATATTTACTCTTACGTCAACAACATCAATACTATTGAAGGTGGTACACACGTGGCCGGTTTCCGCCGTGCGTTAACCCGTGTGTTCAAAAGTTATGGCGACAAACAAGGCCTTTTTGAAAAAGCCAAAGTAACCATTGAAGGCGACGACTTCCGCGAAGGTTTAAGCTCTGTTATATCGGTAAAAGTTCCGGAGCCGCAGTTTGAAGGCCAGACAAAAACAAAGCTGGGTAACAACGAGGTGATGGGTATTGTTGATGTAACGGTATCAAGAGCCCTGGAAGCTTACCTGGAAGAAAATCCAAAAGAAGCAAAGAACATCATTCAGAAAGTGATTCTTGCCGCACAGGCAAGAGCCGCAGCCAAAAAGGCCCGCGAAATGGTACAGCGTAAATCTGTATTGAGTGGTGGTGGTCTTCCGGGTAAACTGGCTGACTGTTCAGAAAGAGATCCTGATAAATGCGAACTCTATCTTGTTGAGGGTGATTCGGCCGGTGGTACTGCCAAACAGGGCCGCGACCGTAGCTACCAGGCCATTCTTCCGCTTCGGGGTAAGATCCTGAACGTAGAGAAAGCGATGGAGCATAAGATCTATGAGAACGAAGAGATCCGCAACATGTACACGGCTTTGGGTGTTACCGTTGGTACGCCTGATGATCCGAAGGCATTGAATATTGTGAAGCTCCGTTATCATAAACTGATCATCATGACCGATGCCGATGTGGACGGAAGCCACATTGCCACGTTGATCCTGACCTTTATTTTCCGTTACATGAAAGAGCTGGTTGAACAAGGTTACGTGTACATTGCCCAACCACCTTTATACCTGGTGAAAAAAGGGAAAGAACAGATTTATGCCTACAATGAAGAACAACGCAAGGCATTGGTAGCACAACTGGGCGGCACCAATCCTGAAAGCGTCAACATCCAGCGATACAAAGGTTTGGGAGAAATGAACTCCGAGCAATTATGGCTGACAACCATGAACCCGGCAACAAGAACGCTGAAGCAGGTAACCATTGAAAGCGCTGCCGAAGCCGACCGCATTTTTAGCATGCTGATGGGCGATGAAGTAGCACCACGCAGGGAGTTTATTGAAAGCCATGCCAAGTATGCAAGGATTGATGTATAGGCCCCGTCCCCGGTAGGGAAGGCCATCAAAGGACAAGGCTTGCTTTGCTACGATATTGTAAAACTCAATCAGCTAATGATTGAGTTTTTTTATTTCCATCCATCAAAAAGATTTTTTTACACCGGAACTATTTCTAATTTTCTGAACTGATAACTGATGGTATGAGATGTTTTTCTTTCCTGCTTTGTCTATTACTGCTGAATACGTCGTTTGCACAAAAGCTACTGAAAGGTATTGTTGTGGATGAAAAGAACTCACCTGTGCCAAAAGCAAGTGTGTTTTTGAATAATACCTCCATTGGCACCACGGCAGACAATGAAGGCAAGTTTGCATTGAGCATTCCTGCCGGCAAGTTTGAGCTGATCGTTTCTTCGGTGGGCTACGTGACGCATAACAAACCTGTTTCCGCCAATGAGGTAGCTGATTTCATCACCATTCAACTAAAAATAAAAGCTCCCGAGCTGGAGGCAGTTATCATTGAACCTTTTGAAAAAGATGGGTGGCAAAAATGGGGCAGGTGGTTTACCGACAACTTCCTGGGTACCTCAGAGTATGGCCGTGACTGCCTTATTAAAAACCCGGAGGTGTTGAAGTTCCGGAACTCAAAAAAACGAGGCGAACTGACAGTCATGGCCGTTGCACCACTAACAATTGAGAACAAAGCATTGGGATACCGCATTACCTACCAATTGGAAAATTTTCGCTTTGATTTTAAAACACGCTACCTGCTTTATGCCGGCTACCCTTTCTTTGAAAACATGGATGGCAGCGACCGCAAAAAAAGAAAGTGGGAGCAGGAACGAGAAAATGTTTATTACGGTTCGATGCTTCAGTTTATGCGGGCCGTTTACCGCAATAAAATCATTGAAGAAGGTTTTGAAGCAAGGCGGCTGAAAAAGATTTCCAACACGGAAAAACAACGTGTTAAAATGGTTTACAAAACCAGTGCAAGAGCCGATGAAACGGGCAGGGTCATTTCTGTAATTAACCGCGACAGTTCTGCTTACTACGATCATGTCATGAGCCAGAATGATTATCAAAATATCATTGGCCAGTACATTTTGCCCGGCGACAGCATTGCATTTGCCATGGACGCAACGATAGCCGGTTTGTATTTTGAAGACTACCTTCTGGTAACGTACAAGCATAAAAAAGTTCCGTTTGAATTTAAGCAGATCTATCCGCGAAGCGGCGATGCGATCATGTCGGAACTAAGTCTTGTCAATGGCAGGGCAGTTGAAATACAGGCCAACGGGTCTTATTACAATCCCGAGGATCTCTTAAGTTCAGGTTACTGGGGTTGGTGGGAAAAGATGGGCACCATGTTGCCTTTTGATTACACACCGCCACTCAAATGAGGGTAGTGTCTGAGTTTCAATTGCCCG
>DASVSM010000261.1:0-4401 GCA_036388115.1 Flavisolibacter sp. | reverse complement strand
GCCTCCGGGTGCTATTATGAACGTCAGGTTGTTTTTTACCAATGCAGAATTCGATGCCCTGAAAGCCGCCGATCCTTCCATCACTTCTCCCGCTAACCTGGCAGTAGTAAAACAACCTGCTTCCGGCAGTGCACCGGCTTCTTACATTTTTGTTGCCGGGGAACAAACCATTTTTCCGCAATCATGGGCAGCCGTTTCGGGTGGATATTATATTGAAATTGAAGTGAATGGTTTCAGCAATTTCTACATCTTTAAAAGCACCGCCTCAACGCTTCCGGTAAGATGGCTTGGAATACAGGCGCAGTGGCAAAACACCGCTGAAGCAAGAATAACGTGGCAGGTAGCTGACCAGGTAAATGTGCGCCATTATGTAGTGCGGCACAGCCTTGACGGAGTTGCCTATACCGATGCCTGTACGGTACCGGCAAATAACAATACCCAATACAACTGCACTGTGCCAGCCACTGCGGGCCATAAAAATTATTACAGGGTGATGCAGGAAGACCTGAGTGGCAGAAAAGGTTACAGTACAGTTGTATGGCTGCAGGCAACTGATCAACCTTCGCTGACTATCTATCCGAATCCTGTAAAAGATAAATTATACCTGGCGGGTGGCGCAGGTTTCACCACCTACCAGATTGCCGACCAGGCCGGGAGGATAGTACAGGAAGGAAGATTTACAACCAATACGAGTTACATCCCTACCTACCGGCTACCGGCAGGCAGCTATTTATTTAAGCTTTTGGGGAATGGAAGAACAGCGGCTCTTAAATTCATCAAGGAATAAGTAGACATAAACATTTATAAACGTGCAAATCAGTTATATGAAACAAAGCGTATCATTTTTCTCGCTTCTTACGTGTATCATCTTAGTTGCCTGCAACAGTACAAAGTCAGAAGCAGAGCAGCAGGCCGAGCTCATTCAGAAAACCATGAAAGAAAACTCACCTGGTACCTTACCCACATCGGAAAACGGGTATTATATGCAGGCAAAGTTCAATGGTGAAGACTGGTCGGCCAGCCATATGAGACCGGACCATGATGCGCAAAGCGGCTATAAAACGATACACGGAGAGAAAGGAGACGAGAACATTACTTTCCAGTTGTGGAAGCGGGGTGTAGTACTGGGCAAAAAGATACCGTTCAAAGAAGAACGGATGGCTACCCTGACCCTGGATGATAACGAGGATGGCATCTACTTCGGACCAACCGGTGAGGTAGAGATCACAAAAATAGATGACCAGTGGATGGAGGGAACTTTTTATTTCACAGGCACCACCCGCACGTCCGGTAAAAAGGTGGAGGTGAAAGACGGCCGCTTCCGCGTGGCTTTAGTTCCGGGGCTGAAGTAGTGGTTATTCTGATACAATAAGAATGATAAACCAGCGCTGCTTGTAGGTCGACCCTCAATTCTTCTCACAATCAGCAATCTTTTGCCAAGAGAAGAAATGAAAATCGGAGGAGCATGAAGGACCGTGTAAAGAGGTTACAGAATGCGTAAAACCTGGCAGGCAACCTGCATGTGCCTTATCTTTTGCCAGGCAACACCTTCTTCACCAACACCACAAGTTTTTCTATGATAAACCCTAACATGAGCCCGGCAATGCCACAGGCCAGCGCCTTGGTAAACCAGGCAAGTGCCGGCATTTTTGCTAAGGCATGTTCTAAGTCGTGCAGTAAATGACTGGTGGCCGGAATACCATGGGCAATGATTTCGGCACCTACCCAAAGCATGGCTGCCGTACCCACATAACTCAAAATACGCAAGAAGTGCGGCATAAATTTTACGATACCACGACCAAATTTTTGAGTAGCAGGGTGGTATTTGTCCTTCGCCAGGTGTACGCCGATATCGTCCGCTTTAACAATCAAGCCAACAAACCCATACACCGCCACTGTAATAAAAACAGCCACGGCCAGCATCACCACTATCTGGTTTAGTATTGCCTGGCCGGTTACCTGGCTATAAGCAATAGCCATAATTTCTGCGGACAGAATAATATCCGTGCGAACGGCACCTGTAACCCGTTCCTTTTCCAGTTCTTCCGGTGTAATCACTTTTACCTCCTCCGTTTCAACGTGCACATCGTGGTGCCTGCTAAACATGGAATGCACCTTTTCGTAACCTTCGAAACATAAATAGGCCCCACCTAACATCAGAATAGGGGTGATAGCCCAGGGGGCAAAGTAGCCAAGCAACAAGGCCGCCGGACTTAAAATGAGCAATTTATTGATCAACGATTTTTTGGCAATCTGGTAAATAATAGAAAGTTCCCTGGATGGATCGAGACCCACGACATACTTGGGCGTAACCGCTGTATCGTCAATGACAATGCCCGAAACTTTCCCGGTAGTTTTGGCTACCTGGGCAGGCACATCATCTAAACTAGCGGCGCTTGCTTTTACCAAAGCCGAAATATCATCTAATAAAGCAAAAAATCCTGAAGGCATATTCTATAAATTGACTACTTGGTTTTCGGTTTTAAAATCCCTATACGTCTTTTTTGTTTCAGTTGGGCAGCAAGTTAGGGGCAGCTTTTTGATTAACAAGTGTGTTGTGTCATACAGGATAATATGTAATAATCCTTTAGCGCCAAACTTAAACTTATAAGTCGAAAATAGAACTTTCGAAGGGACTAAATTAAGACCCATTAAACGAGAAGAAAAGATAAACTTGACCTTAACTCCCTTCAAAGGGTAACGCAAAGGCCATCAGTGACAGTTATGATGTTTTTATCACTGGTAACTTGCCTGGTTGGTGATAAAATACATTGCGTCTCTATGCTTCAGCCCTGTTAAATATCATTCGCTAAATCGAGCAGCTGACCTACGGTACAGCCGGAGTGAAAAGTGCTTTTCAAGATGTTACTGCATGGCTTACACTTTATGACATGGATATCAGTCGCGAAAAGATTTATTGGCGCACAAAGAAAGGCAGTGCCGCTTTTCTACATCGTATGCAGGCTCTTATGTTTCCCAATCTGCTGCATAGCATGTGTGAACAGCGTTTGATTTTTAACCGGCGCTTTCCAAGGGCTTACGTTTAGCATTTACAATACCCTCGGCTCTCCTGGTGAACAGCTAAAAAACTTCTCTATTAGAGCCAAATCTTGCTCATCAATAGAGTAAACTAACTAAGTGGCGGTATCGTTTAAAAATATTTAGACGGTCCACCATAGTGAAAGCAAAGAATTCTATTCTTTGAAACCTGTTGCCTCTTTACGACAGTGGCCATTGCACACAAAGTGAATTAAGTCATCAAGCCAAAGCGCCAGAATGCATAGGCAGAATGAGCTTCGCCGAGTTTCAGAAAGTCAACGGCAAAGGCACAAAAATGGTTAATGCGGTTACACCTGCAACAGAAAGTCTTTCTGTTGCAGGTGTAACCGCATTATTTAACCAGGTGGCTATATGCGATGGTGGTAACTTTATGCAGTCCCTTATTTATTAGGACCACTGACCCGGTTCTCTGATAGCGGCAAAATGTCTTGTTACTAATTAATAATGACAAAGGCTTTTATGAGACATTGGTTTTACACGCCAGCCTCTATTGATGCATCAGGCGAATAGCATTGCGCATCTCTTCTAATTCCTTTAAGTTCTTTTGCTTCTTTTGCAGTTGTACTGCCAGCTTATCAATTTTCTTTTCCTGCTTTTTGGTGTTGTCCTTCGCGTCGCTGGCATCTTCTGCATCGTTGAGTGCTTTCTTGGCTTTTTTGTTGGCACTTTTTGCATCACCCAGATCGCCGTTGGTAGCTTTATAAGCCTGGTCACTGCTTTGTTGTGCGGTGCCTTGTGCATCGGTTTGAGCCTTGTCTGCTTTAGACCTGTAGCCTGGCAGGTTGTTTTGTGCAATGGTTAATTCTGCAGTTAGTTCAGCAATCTCATTACTGACCTTAACCCATTCCTGGTTCAGTTTTACGGTGTCGGAAGCAGATTTATATTTCTGCGAAAAAGCGGGTTGGGAGGCCATTAAACAAATGGCGGCTAACATAAACAGTACATTTCTTTTCATAATAATTTATTAAGAGAGTGATAAGGCAGGTGTAAGCTTAGTATAGCGTTATGGCAGTAATAAGGAGGGATAATAACCTGATACAGTAACCTCAACTTTGGTGCCCCGTATTGATAACTACCTGAATTGGCAGTAATATTTTACAAAACCTGGCTAATGTTGATTGTGAGGAGCAGCATAGCGAAGCCTTTATATCTATGCCAGTTGAAATAGCGTTACATTACAGCAATGCCGGATATACCACCGGCAGGCAATACAAACAAATGTCAACTCCGTCAGCGCATCTTACTATTAAAAGAACACCATTTCACAAAAAGAAACCAGGTACAATAAAGCAGAACAGGCTAACAGGTGGCAAAGGAGTAATTGAAGAAAACGAATGGTGG
>DASVSM010000260.1:0-9101 GCA_036388115.1 Flavisolibacter sp. | reverse complement strand
ACAAGCTGCAGGCATGGGATAGTGCCGCCGGTTTTTTAATGGTAGAAGAAGCAGGCGGGAAAGTCACGAACCTGAAAGGTGATGAATACTCACCTTACGAGCCGGGTATCATTGCAACAAATAGGGCCATTCATGCTGAATTAACAGAATGGGTAAAAGGAAACATTCCGCAACAGTCTTAATTTCATTTTTATGAGCGAACGAACAGAAGTGTCTTCATTAGGGGAGTTTGGTTTAATAGACCATCTCACGAGAAATATTGAAATACACAACGCCTCATCCATCCTCGGTGTGGGCGACGATGCGGCCGTTATAGATCATTTTGGAAAACAAACCGTTGTTACCAACGACCTGCTGATTGAAGGTGTGCACTTCGATCTGATGTACATGCCGCTCAAACACCTGGGTTATAAAACCGTTGCTGTAAATGTGAGTGACATCTGCGCCATGAATGCAACGCCCACACATATCACCTTGGGCCTGGCTTTCAGCAACCGCTTTAGCCTGGAAGCGCTGGACGAGTTTTACGAAGGCGTATATGCCGCCTGCGAAACCTACAAGGTTGACCTGATCGGCGGAGATACAACCTCTTCGCAAAAAGGGTTTATTATCTCCTGCACGGCTATTGGTGAGATTGCGCCTGACAAGTTTATTACCCGCAAAGGTGCACAGAAGGGCGAGCTGCTTTGTGTAAGCGGTGATCTGGGTGCTGCCTATCTTGGGCTGCTTTTATTGGAAAGGGAAAAAAAGATCTACCTGGAAAATCCGAAAATTCAGCCTGACCTGGAGGGAGAGAAATATATTGTGGGAAGAATTTTAAAGCCCGAGGCACGAGTGGACATCGTTGAGTTTTTTGCGACGAGCAACATCACGCCAACATCCATGATTGACATAAGCGATGGCCTGAGTTCTGAGATCCTTCACATCTGCAAACAAAGCAACGTTGGTTGTGTTTTATACGAAGAAAAAATTCCGATAGCAGAGGATACCCGCATGGCTGCTTTTAAATTCAATCTCGATCCAACTGCGTGTGCATTGAGCGGCGGCGAGGACTACGAGCTGTTGTTTACACTGAAGCAAGATGACTACGATAAAATTTCCGGCAACACGGATATTAGTGTAATTGGCTACCTGACCGATGAAGAAGCCGGTGCGCATATTATTACAAAAGGCGGGGGCAAGCACCCCATCACTGCACAAGGGTGGAATGCCTTTAAATGATCTCTTGTTATGAAGAACTGGCTGCCGGGTTTTGTGGTGCTGATCATTTTCGGAAGCTGCGCGGTGAGCAAGCCTTATAGTCCTGCTAAAAAATTCTCACCAAAAGAACTGGAAGAAGACTATTCACTTTTCAGGGCAGCTCTCGAAGAGTCGCATCCAAGCCTTTACTGGTATACGCCGAAGGATAGCATGGATTATTATTTTGAGGTGGGTAAAAGCAAATTGAAAGATTCGCTCACGGAAAGCGGTTTCCGTTATGTGATGGCCTACGTGATTTCCAAAATCCGCTGCGGCCATACGGCAGTAAGGGCTTCCAGGGGCGCTGCCGGCTTTCCGTTTTCGCAGGGTTCATCATTTCCGCTGTTTGTAAAAGCGTGGCCCGATACCGTAGTTGTTACAGCCAACCTAAACCGGAAAGACAGCAATATTACCCGTGGCGTTATTCTTAAATCTATTGATGGCAAACCAATCAACTTCATTGTTGACTCCATGTTCGCTTTTCTTTCTGCAGACGGATACAACACCACCCATAAATACCAGACGCTAAGTAACGGCAGTACTTTCCGGACTTTGTATGCGGTTATTTTTGGATTGAAACAGCGGACGCCGGTGGAGTTCATCGATACTGCCGGAAGGCTTCAGACGGCTACACTAAATTTATACAATCCGCGAGCCGACACACCACGAACAGTAATAAGGCCGGTGCAAACATTATCACGAAAAGAAAGAAAAAGATTTGAACTTGAATCCATGCGGAGCCTTCGCATTGATACGGCACTGAATGCGGCCTTCATGGAGGTTAACACATTTACCAAAGGCAGTAAGCTTCGCAGCTTCTTTCGCAGATCGTTTAAAGAAATTAAAAAGAAAAATGTCCTTAACCTTGTCATCGATCTCCGGGGCAATGGTGGCGGAAGCGTGGTGCTTTCCAATCTTCTTACCAAATACATTGCAGACAAGCCATTCGTTATTGCCGACTCGCTGTACGCTTTAAAGCGGAGCAGTGCCTACGGCAAATACCGGAACAACCGTTTTTTCAACTGGCTGTTCCTGCAATTCCTGACCAAAAAAAGAAGGGACGACAAGTATCATTTCCGTTTGTACGAAGGCAAAAAGTTTAAGCCAAAAGGGAGTAACCATTTTGATGGAACGACTTATATCCTCACTGGTGGAAATACCTTTTCGGCTGCCTCACTGGTGGCGAAAACAGTAAGGGAACAGGAAGATGTGATGGTGGTGGGCGAAGAAACAGGCGGCGGTGCTTATGGCAATACAGCCTGGCTGATACCTGACGTGACCCTGCCGAATACGGGTGTTCGATTTCGGCTGCCGTTGTTTCGGCTGGTGATTGATAAAGGGGAACAGAAAGGCAGTGGTGTACAGCCCGAAGTGCTGGCTTTGCCAACCGTGGAAGCAATACGAAGGAGTGAGGATTATAAGATGGAGAAGGTGAGGGAGTTGATTAACGGGAAATCAGTAGCAAGTGCGAAACACGATTGAGGTACATTCGTACTCCTGTTCTGCATGTTAAACCACAGCTTATGAAATTCTGCTTTACAGTATTTTTCTCTGTGTTATTGCACACCATGACATTTGCCCAATTGGAGTTTTCCACTGGCATTGCAGGCAATAAAAGAGATGCCATTGGCCCTGTCTTTCATAGCGCCTACGACATTAAAATCAAAGGTAAATTCTTTACAAAGCCACAGCTCGGATATAAGTATTTGTACAACTTCAATGACTTTGTAGGAGCAAAAATCAACGTGTCAATCTGGGAGGTTCACCAAACTTTTTCCTACGAAATCAGACGGAAAGACAAGTACATATTCAAACCGAACCTTGGCATCAATTATCGCTGGTACCGGTGGAGAGGCGAGATGGTGGCTCCACTCAATACCCTTCCGATAAGAGGCTATACAATTGAATTTAGGGATAAGTCAATGAGGCTGGTGAGTGTTGCTGGGGAAGCAAATGGGGCCTACCGCACAAGTAATTTTGGTTTTAGCATCCAATTGCAGAATCAATACCGGCTCAGCAACAAGCTCTGGTTTCATATTACCTTGTTCATGGAGCCAGACTACGACGGCTCCCAAAACACCGGTGGCTGCTATGTTGGTCTTATATTGAAAAAGTTATAGTATAACTTTTACCCTGTCACTGCAAAACAGTACATGAAAAAAGGTAGATGATAAAACAAGCAGGAAAAAATCGACAACCCGGTGTCACTTAAATCAGAATCGAAAACGCATCCGCATCTCTCCAAAACTGAAACTTCTCTCTTACATTTTGTAGATCGTCCTTATTCAGTGTAATCGTAAAAATATCTTCCTCATCTTTTTTATGATATAACACTTCACCTAAAGGATCAATCACCATACTATCACCACTGTGATAAATACCATTTCCATCTTCTCCCACCCGGTTCACACCAATCACATAACACTGGTTTTCGATAGCCCTTGCCTGTAATAATGTTTTCCAGGCATGGCTTCTTCTTTCGGGCCAGTTGGCAACATAGATCAGGGCATCGTATTCAAAATTCTTTTCCTCATCAAATTGCTGGCGGGCCCATGCAGGGAAACGCAGGTCATAACACACCTGCAGGTTGACCTTCCATCCGTTTACTGACGCAATGAAACGTTCGATACCGGCAGTATAATGTTTGTCCTCTCCGGCAAAAGCAAAAAGGTGGCGCTTGTTGTAAAAACCATAGGTCCCATTTGGCAGCATCCAGATAAAGCGGTTGTAGTAGTAGTTTTCTTCCTTAACGATTACACTTCCGGCAAGAATAATCTTCTTTCGCGAAGCAAGGGTCTTCATCCATTGCACCGTTTCCCCCTCCATTGTTTCAGCCAGTTCTTCCGGCTTCATGCTAAAGCCGGTGCTGAACATTTCGGGTAAAAGAACCACCTGGGTTTTATCCCGGATATTCATAATCTTTTCTCCCAGCATTTGCAGGTTGGCCACTTTGTTTTCCCAATGGAGAGCGGTTTGAACCAATGTTACTGTTACTGATGACATGGCTGCAAAATAAGTTCATAGCAATCAAACTCGATTTGCAATTCTTGATTCTTTGTCGCTGGGTGCTGCTTCGGCACTGACTTTGATTTACATCTATCAGAAAAACGAGGTGTATGAAAAATGTGATACTCTTTACGTCGTTGCTCTTTGCAACCACCCTAAATGCTCAGCCTATTGTACAGCCTGTTGCCAGCGGCGATTATTGGCAGATCGATGAATACCGAAATCGTTTGCCGGAACTGGCTTCAAAAACAACATTTCCTGCAACTATCAACTTTACCAATGGCTTTGTGGGCATCAATAATTTTTACGTGAATAAACTGATTGGCCAGAACGAGATCATCTGGAATACAGGCACTGCCAGAAACGTTTCCAGTTACGTGATTGAATGGAGCCGCGACCTGCGCACATTTGAAAGAGCAGGCATTGTAAACCTGGAAAGGGTAGAGGGTGGCCGTTATGTTTACCGCCATCTCATTAATGAAAAGCAGTTGGTCTATTACCGCATTGGGATTGTAACCGGCGCAAATACCATTGCGTACACACCTGCCGTACAGGTACTGGATGAGGAACATTCCATCAAGGTATTTCCTACACTCGTAAAAGGCAGCACATTTTATATTGAAACCGGGCAACCGTTTGAAAAATTGCAGGTAGTGAACAGTGGCAGTCAATCGGTTTACGAAAAAGGAATTAACGGGCAAACAGGAACCATCACCATTGGCCTGCCGTCATTGCTGCCCAAAGGAATTTATTTTGTAAGACTGATGGCCAGTAACCGGCCACAGCATGTAGAGCGGATACTCATTGAGTAATAACACTTGACTTGGTAAAGGGTTATAACGTTTGTAACGATGAGGCATTGAATTTGTGCTCAATTCAAACGCAACAATCCTTTATTATGAGAAAATTTTACACTGTTCTTTTCCTGCTTTGCAGTCTGTTTTCCTATGTCGTTTCTTCTGCGCAGCAAGCCATTAGTTATTCTGCATTTATCTCCGGCCTTTCCGCGCCTGTGGAAGTTGTCAATGCGGCTGATGGTACCAACCGTTTGTTCATTGTACAACAGGGCGGTCAGATCCGGGTGTATGACCCTGCGAACGGCGGCTTGCAGGCAACGCCGTTTTTAAACGTAAGCAGCATAGTTACTTCTGGTGGTGAAAGAGGTTTATTGAGCATAGCCTTTCATCCGCAGTATGAAACAAACGGCTACTTTTTTATCTATTACAACAACGCCGCCGGTGACATTACCGTAGCTAGGTACCAGGCCTCCGGAACGTCCAATGTAGCCAATGCAGCAAGTGGTGTGGTACTGCTGAATATTCCAAAGCCATTTGATAACCACAATGGCGGTCATTTGCAGTTTGGAAAGGATGGCAATCTATATTTTGCCACCGGAGATGGCGGCAGCGGAAACGATCCCTTTAACAATGCGCAGGATTCCACTAAGATTTTAGGCAAGATGCTGCGCATCAACGTTGACAATTTTTCTACGCCACCGTATTACACCGTTCCCGCATCAAACCCTTTTTATACAACGCCCAATTTCGATAACCGCATCTGGGCCAGGGGCCTTCGCAATCCTTACCGGTGGAGCTTCGACCGCCTGACTGGCGATATGTGGATTGGCGACGTGGGGCAGGGTGCCAAGGAAGAAATTAATTTTACGCCGGTTTCCAGTTCCGGCGGTGAAAACTATGGTTGGAAATGTTACGAAGGGAGCATTCGTACACCTGATGTTGATGTTTGTGACCCGGTTAATTATCATCCACCTGTTTATGATTATAACAATCCATCACCTGGTGCTTCCAGCGTGGTTGGGGGATATGTTTACCGCGGAATGGAATATCCTTATTTCAACGGTTTTTATGTAGCAGCCGATGTGTATTCCGGTAATGTTTATATCCTGAAATCAAACGGTAGCGGAGGTATTACTTCACGGATAGTGACGGGCTTGCAAAACTTTGTTGTTGGTTTTGGCGAAGCGGAAGATGGCACCTTGTATGCCGTGTCGCAAGCCACCAATACTGTGTACAAGGTGGTGCCCAATGCAACCGTTCTTGCTGTAAGCATCAGCAGTTTTACAGGCAGAAGAAACAGCCAGGTAAATGACCTGCAGTGGACAACTGTGTCCGAACAAAACCTGGTTAAATACATCGTGGAATACAGTGCCGATGGCATCCGGTTTTCACCGGTTGGCGAGGTGGCTGCGAGGGGCAACAGCAATGGTTCGACCCATTCCTTCACTCATTCATTGGCGACAAATGCTGCTGCTTTTTACCGCCTGCAGATCATTGAGAGAAATAGCAGCAGTTATTCTTCTATTGTAAAAATCAACGGCAAAGGAGGTGCTTACCAGCTTTACCCGACACTAGTGAAAGAAAGCAGGTTTTATGTAATAAGCGACGGTCCTGTTTATAAAATACAGATCGTGAACAGCAGCGGTAGCCTGGTGCATGAAAAGAGTACCAATGGCTTATCCGGCCAGTTGCTGGTGCACCTGCCATTGCTGGCAAAAGGGGCGTACTTCGTACGAATTATTGGCGAACGGCTTGAGAGCAAAATGATAATGGTTGAGTAGAAAGTTGATTGCCCTTACTTTTGCCGCCACATGCTGAACGGAAAAAAAATTGTGGTGGTGCTGCCGGCATATAATGCTGCCAAAACGTTGCAGCAGACGTACAACGAGATCCCTTTTGATATGGTGGATGACGTAGTGCTGGTAGATGACCGCAGTAAAGATGAAACCGTTCAACTGGCAAAGCAGATCGGCATCAGGCATGTTATCCTTCACGAAAAAAACCTGGGCTACGGCGGTAACCAGAAAAGCTGTTACAACAAGGCATTGGAGTTGGGTGCCGATATCGTCATCATGCTGCACCCGGATTACCAGTACACCCCAAAGCTCATCCCGAGCATGGCGCACCTGATTGCGGCTGATCTTTACCATGTGGTGCTTGGCTCCCGCATTTTAGGCAACGGTGCCCTCCGCGGCGGCATGCCCATTTATAAATACATCTCCAATCGTATTCTCACTTTTACGCAAAACATTTTGGTGGGACAAAAACTTTCGGAATATCACACGGGCTACCGGGCCTTTTCCAAAGAAGTGCTGCAAAGAGTAAATTACCAGCTCGACTCTGATGATTTTGTTTTCGACAATGAAATGCTATCGCAGATCATCTACCTCGGTTACGAGATCGCCGAAGTTACCTGTCCTACCAAATATTTTGAAGAAGCGTCCAGCATCAACTTCAAACGAAGCGCCGTTTACGGACTGGGCGTGCTGCGGGTATCGCTTGTACACCGTTTCTGCAAGTGGGGATGGATGAAGAAGAAAATGTATCTCCCAAAGAAATAAGCAGCTTTCACGCAGGCAAACGCCTGCCAAAGCCGGTTTGGCCGTCATAGAAAGAGGCATTTTCATCTGGAGAAAACGGCCGTTTTTCCGTTATTTTTGCGGCCAATTTAAAGCAGATGAAACTTTCTCATTTATCGGAAACACTCATTGGTTCAGAGATTGTAAAACTGGGCGGAGAGATCAGGGAACGCATCCGCAAAGGCGAACGTATCTACAACTTCACCGTTGGTGATTTTGACCCCAAGATATTTCCCATTCCAAAAGAATTGGAAGAGCATATCATTGATGCCTACCGGGAGCATTTTACCAATTATCCTCCCGGAGAAGGAAGCCTGGAGCTGCGCGAAGCAGTGAGCCGGTTTACAAAGCAATACCAGGGACTTGATTACGGCACCGATGAAATCCTGATTGCTTCCGGTGGCCGTCCGCTCATTTATGCGTTGTTTCGTGCCGTGGTTGACAAAGACGAAAAGATCATCTACGCGGTCCCTTCCTGGAACAATAATCACTACACCCATTTTGTAGAAGGCGAACACATTGTAGTAGAAGCAAAAGAAGAGAACGGGTTTATGCCTACGGCAAATGACATCAGGCCTTTTATTCAGGATGCTTCTTTTTTGGCGCTTTGCTCCCCGCAAAACCCAACGGGTACAACTTTTCGGAAAGAAGACCTGTCGGCCATTTGTGACCTTGTGGTAGAAGAAAACAACCGCAGAGGCAATGGCAAGAAGCTGTATGTGATGTTCGACCAGATGTACTGGCACCTTACCTACGATGGCATCGAGCATTACGACCCCGTATCGCTGAACCCGGAAATGCGTCCATACACTGTTTTCATCGATGCCATCAGCAAGTGCTTTGCCGCTACAGGAGTAAGGGTTGGCTGGAGCCTGGGGCCGGCAAACGTACTCAATAAAATGAAGGCCATTCTTTCCCACGTAGGTGCCTGGGCGCCCATGCCCGAACAAAAAGGGCTGACCAAATACATGGCCGAAACAGAAAATATCAACACTTACCTGGCGCACTTTAAATCCGAAGTAGAAGAAAGGCTTCGCCGGATTTATGAGGGTTTCATGGAATTGAAAAGCGAAGGATTTTCGGTAGATGCCATTGCACCGGAAGCGGCCATTTATCTCACCATTAAAATTGACCTTGCCGGAAAGCAAACCGCCGACGGACAGCGGTTGAATACCCAGGCGGATGTTACGTCTTACCTCCTGCAACATGCAAGCCTGGCGGTCGTGCCTTTTTATGCCTTTGGCGCCTCCAACAATTCGCCCTGGTACAGGTTAAGCGTAGGTACCTGTAAAAAAGAAGAGATTGATGAAATGCTGCAGAAGCTGCGTACTGCATTAACCCAGCTTGAAGTCAGCGTTGCCAAAACCGCATAAAAAATGTGGGATTGACGTCTGTTGCTTTTGACAACTAACGGCAATCCCACATTTATTTTAATGCGTCGATTAATTTTTATTGATCAGGAAATGAAAAGGCTTCAACT
>DASVSM010000259.1:0-5057 GCA_036388115.1 Flavisolibacter sp. | reverse complement strand
CGGACTGCTTTATACTTTTATGAAGTTTGCATGGGTATCGAAGCAGGATGACGGTACTGAAAGGATGAAAGAAATTGCACAATATATACAGGAAGGTGCGATGGCGTTTCTAAGAGCAGAATACAAAATTCTTACTTACTTCGGAATTATCGTTGCGATTTTGTTAGGTTATATGGGTAGTCAAAACCCGGACTCTCATTGGTCAATAGCACTTGCATTTTTATTGGGCGCATTCTTTAGCGCTCTTGCAGGTTATATAGGTATGCGTATCGCCACTAAAGCTAACGTTCGTACCGCTCACGCAGCTCGTACTTCATTATCTAAGGCATTGAATGTTTCTTTTACCGGCGGTGCCGTAATGGGAATGGGTGTTGCAGGATTAGCTGTTCTGGGCTTGGGTGCATTATTTATTATCTTATTAAGATGGCTTGCTCCTGGTGTAAGCGGAGTGCATGTTGATGTTACCCGTGCCATTGAAGTATTGACCGGTTTTTCGTTAGGCGCCGAAAGCATTGCACTGTTTGCACGTGTGGGTGGCGGTATCTATACCAAAGCAGCCGATGTAGGTGCCGATCTTGTTGGTAAAGTGGAAGCAGGCATTCCGGAAGATGATCCACGTAACCCTGCTACTATCGCGGATAACGTAGGCGATAATGTTGGTGACGTTGCTGGTATGGGTGCCGATCTTTTTGGTTCTTATGTAGCAACTGTTTTAGCAACGATTGTTTTGGGACATGAAGTAGGCGCCACGAATACAATGACTAATCTGGTGGCACTGACTGATGGCTTTGAAGGCTTCTCTCCTATCTTACTGCCGATGCTGATAGCCGGTGTTGGAATTTTGTTTTCTATTGTCGGAACATGGTTTGTTCGTATTTCCGATAAGTCAGGTATCAGCACAAGCGTGGTACAAAATGCATTGAATCTCGGTAACTGGGGCTCTATCATCTTAACCGCCATTGCTGCTTATTTCCTTTGCAACTTTATCTTACCTGAAGGCAGCATGTTTTTGAGAGGGTATGAGTTTGATAGGATGGATGTTTTTTATGCTATTCTCGTTGGATTGGTGGTAGGTACTTTAATGAGTGTCATCACCGAATACTATACCGCGATGGGTAAACGCCCGGTCATGAGCATCATCCGACAGTCAGCCACAGGTCATGCCACCAATGTCATTGGTGGTCTGGCGGTTGGTATGGAATCTACCTTCTTACCTATTTTAGTATTGGCTGGTGGTATTTACGGCTCGTATGCATTTGCCGGTTTATATGGTGTTGCTATTGCGGCTGCAGGTATGATGGCAACAACGGCCATGCAATTGGCTATTGACGCTTTTGGCCCTATTGCCGATAACGCCGGCGGTATTGCAGAGATGAGCGAACTGCCAAAAGAAGTGCGTGAAAGAACCGATACGCTGGACGCAGTAGGTAACACCACTGCCGCCACCGGTAAAGGCTTCGCCATTGCTTCTGCTGCATTGACGGCTCTTGCACTCTTTGCTGCATTCGTAGGAGTATCCGGAATTACCGGGATTGACATATACAGGGCGCCGGTGCTTGCATCGTTATTTGTTGGTGCAATGATCCCTTTCATTTTCTCTTCCCTGGCCATTCGTGCAGTAGGTGAAGCCGCAATGGCGATGGTGGAAGAGGTTCGTCGCCAGTTCCGTGAGATTCCCGGAATTATGGAAGGAAAAGGAAAACCGGAGTACGACAAGTGCGTAGCAATCTCAACAGAAGCGTCTATCAAAAAAATGATGTTGCCTGGTGCAATCGCAATTGTGTCTCCTCTTATCATTGGCTTCCTTTTGGGGCCCGAAGCATTAGGTGGTTTTTTAGCTGGTGCTACGGTGAGCGGCGTTTTAATGGGAATGTTCCAGAATAATGCCGGTGGCGCCTGGGACAATGCGAAAAAGAGTTTTGAAAAAGGCGTGGATATCAATGGGCAGAAATATTTTAAAGGCTCTGATCCGCACAAGGCTTCGGTAACCGGTGATACGGTAGGCGATCCGTTTAAGGATACCTCCGGTCCATCAATGAATATCTTAATTAAATTGATGTCGATTGTGTCGCTTGTTATTGCCCCGACTTTGGCTGACATGTTCGATACAAAAAATAATTCTGCCAATCATGCAGCGAAACAACAAACAGAGCAGTCTATATCTGTAAATAAGCAAAATTCTACGAATCCTAACACGATTCATTCAAGATAGTTCTGCTTTGTGAGAGACAAAAAAGCTCCCCGCAACTGCTTAGCGGGGACTTTTATTTTCCCCCCTTCCCCAAAAGGGAGACGTAGATCAATCTTTCCTATTTGCTGCACCTTTCCTTAGATTATGGTCTGAGTTGCATTTGCTAACTTTAACCATGCCTCCCGCAATTCTTTATTATGCCATTCCCGCGTTTGTGCTCCTTCTTTCGGTAGAAGCCTGGTTTTCTTATAAAGAGTATAAACATTTGTATGAAACCAAAGACACATTTGCAAGTTTGGGTCTTGGCATCGGCAATGTGATAGTGGGCTTTATTACAAAGGCGTTGATCTTCGGGCTTTTTAATTTTTTGTATCAATTCCGTGTCTTTGAACTAAATGCAAACACATGGTGGTACTGGGTTTTGCTGTTTTTTGCAGATGATCTTTCTTATTACTGGTTTCACCGCACCGCTCACAATGTGGGCTGGTTTTGGGCGTCGCATGTGGTCCATCACTCTTCTCAGCGCTATAACCTGGCTGCTGCTTTGCGGCAAACCTGGACCGGAAACTTAACCGGGACATTTCTTTTTTGGGCCTGGTTGCCGCTTGCAGGCTTCCATCCCATCTGGATCCTCTTCATGCAACAAATCAGCCTGATTTACCAGTTCTGGATCCACACAGAAACAATTTACCGTTTGCCAAAAATTTTTGAGTTTGTGCTAAACACGCCTTCTCACCACCGGGTGCACCACGGAAGTGATATAAAGTACCTGGATAGGAATCATGGGGGCATATTAATTATCTGGGACCGGATATTTGGTACATTTCAACCAGAAGAAGAAAGGCCAACTTACGGGCTTACGAAAAACATTGCTTCCTTTAATCCGGTAACAATTGCTTTAACTACCTGGCAGGAACTTTTCAAAAAAGCCAGTCAGGCAGATTCGTTTAAAAACAGGATAAATTATTTTATTAAACCGCCCGGCTGGAGCCATGATAAAAGCAGCAAAACGGTGAAGGAAATGCGGCTTAACGCTGATCAACCGGTAAATTTCCGACACCACTCATCTGCCAACTAACACTTTCATCTAGCTTTTCAGCCATTCATCGTCCAAAAAAGACAATTGATACCAAAATTTTTGAATTGATTTTATTAATACGAAAATGGTCGTAAATTAGCCCCATAATCAATTATGAATCATGGCTCCTAAGTACATAAAACCAACTGAAAGCGAGCTTGAAATTCTTCAGATCCTATGGCAGAACGGAACTGCTACCGTTCGGGATGTGCACGAAGAATTGGCCAAAACAAAAGATGTAGGTTACACCACCACCTTAAAGCTTATGCAAATTATGCATGACAAGGGACTGGTAAAGCGTGACGAAACGATGCGTACGCATATTTATCAGCCAGCCGTTAATAAGGAAAGAACACAGAAACATTTATTGGATAAAATGATCGATTCGCTTTTCGGTGGGTCATCTACACAATTGGTATTGCAGGCATTGGGAAGCGGCGAACAAAAAGTTTCCGCTGAGGAGTTAGCACAGATTCAATCTCTACTCGATAACCTCAAAAAGCAATAACCATGGCGCAGTGGAGCCAGTCGCAGTTCTTGCAGGCTTTAGGATGGGCAACCTTAAATAGTTTCTGGCAAATGGCCGTTTTATGGTGTGCCTTTGTTGCCGTAAATTATTTGGTTAAACTTTCAGCAACAAAAAAATACCAGGCTTCAGTGGGGGCAATGCTAATTGGTTTTGCCTGGTTTTTGGTAACGTTTACATTGTATTACCAAAACAATTCAAGCAGCTATGCCTTTTTTGAGAATACGATCCCGCATTCCAATAGCTTTCTGAACACTTGCCTTATTTCCGCTTCTGTTACGTATTTATTTCTTCTTGTTTTCCCTGCCGTGCGGCTGTTTAAAAACTGGCAGTTTGTGCAGGTGATAAAAAAGGAAGGAGTAAGCAAAGCAGATTTAAATTATCGTTTGTTTGTCCAGAATATCGCGGGCCATTTGGGCATTACAAAAAAGGTGAAACTGGTAGTCTCCAGCCTTGTTTCCTCCCCCGTCACCATTGGTTATTTAAAACCAATGATCCTACTGCCAATAGCAGCCATGAACCAGTTAACGACGGCCCAGGTGGAAGCAATTTTATTGCACGAGCTTTCTCACATCCGCCGTTACGATTACCTGATCAACTTCATCGTATCAGTCATTCATACACTGCTTTATTTTAATCCGTTTGCTAAGTTTTTCATGAACACAATTGAGAACGAAAGAGAAAATTGCTGTGATGAAATGGTATTGCAATTTGGCTACGATAGAGTCGGTTATGCTTCTGCCCTTCTACACCTCGAAAAAGCTTCCGGCAAAAACAGGGCCCTCACATTGGCTGCCGCCGGCAAACAAAATTTACTAACTCGCATTGAAAAAATTGTTGGTATGGAAAAGAAAAAAACTTTCCGACTCATCCAGATCGTTCCGCTGCTTGCAGCCATGATTTGTATTTTGCTTTTTAACTCTGTGCTGATCATTAAAGATGCAAAGAACGGCGCTTTAATGGCATACACAAATGATACTGTGTTTTTGCCATGGCAACTAAACAGCAGTACAAACGGCAATGCACGCAACATTGTTCCTGCAACAGAAAAGCATATTGCTCCAGTACAACAGGTGAATGAATTCACAGCGTCATCTAACCAGGAGATTAAGATTGATATCTTAAATTTTGAAGAGTCGGCGCTTGGGAAGTTAGAACAAACACCAGCTTCCCCTCTTGCGCAGGCAGTGGACCATTTCATTCCCGTTAATTTTAACGACGTGGATGGAAGCCTCACTACTGAAGAAAAAAATAACGTGACA
>DASVSM010000258.1:0-2518 GCA_036388115.1 Flavisolibacter sp. | reverse complement strand
TGGACTGGAAGATACTATGATTCGCTCTTACAACGAGATTCGTGAAATCAAGATGCGTAATCCCAAGATTGATAGCCTGCGTACTGCCGCATTCGTTAGCTCCATAGACAAGGTAGCTGTTTCTTATATGAACATGGGAATCTGGCCTTAGGCTACAACCCATGACTTTCAAAGGGCGCCCGGTTTGCTGGCGCCTCTTTTATTTAGAATAATTCTTGATAAAGTTAGCATATGCTAACTTTATATCTAAGCTCTAGTATTTTGTACTTTTGCACCGTCTAAATCGTTTAGGAGGCATTAGATATTTTATGAGGAAAAGTTCGATTATTGGGATAATAATTATAGCAATTGCGATCGGTATGATAATTAGTACCTATGCCGATTCAAGCACCTACGGAAATTTTACCGAGGCTATCGAAACGAAATCTGAACTGCACGTTGTTGGCCATCTCGACAAGGAGAAGGAAATGGTTTATGATCCGCAGAAAGATGCTAACTATTTTGCTTTCTACATGAAAGACAAAAAGGGCAAAGAATGTAAAGTTGTTTTTAACGGCACTAAGCCACAGGATTTCGAAAAATCAGAACAAATTGTACTTACCGGGAGAATGAACGGCGACGAGTTTCATGCATCTAAAATTTTGATGAAATGCCCTTCCAAATATAATAAAGATCAGGTTGAAGTTTCTTCGCATACGGCTGAGCCGGCGAAAATATAACATTTTTTGTGTCATGCTGAGGCTCTCGAAGCATGCTTATATAACACCAATACCCTCGAGAACCTCAGGGTGAAAAATGCCTTAGGCGATAAACTATTCATGGATATACAATTCGCAGGCGAGCACCTGCTTCCCGGTAAATTAGGTCAATTTTTCATAATACTTTCCTTTGGTTCAGCAATCTTAGCGGCCATATCATATTATTACGCTACCGTTTCTTTAGCCCTTGACAACTCATGGCAACGTATTGCCCGCATTGCTGCCTGGCTCAATACAACAGCCGTTATCGGCATAGGCGCCTGCCTTTTTTACATCATCTACAATCACCTTTTTGAATACCATTATGCCTTTGCTCATTCCTCCAAAGCTTTGCCGGTTTATTATATTATCTCATGTTTTTGGGAAGGTCAGGAAGGCAGTTTCTGGCTTTGGACTTTCTGGCAAGCTGTGTTAGCCAACGTTCTTGTTTGGAAAGCGAAATCATGGGAGAGCCCGGTTCTAACGGTGGTGATGCTTTCGCAAGCGATGTTATCTTCTATGTTGCTAGGAGTTGAGTTCTTCGGCGCCCGGATAGGAAGCTCACCGTTTATCCTCCTCCGCGATGCAATCGACGTGAAGGCCATGGCTCCGGTTGTTTTTGCTGATGCAGCCAACTACGCTCATTACCTGAACTTCATTCAGGACGGAAATGGTTTAAACCCATTGCTTCAAAACTATTGGATGGTCATTCACCCACCAACGCTTTTCCTTGGTTTCGCTTCCATGATTGTTCCCTTCGCCTATGCAATTGCAGGTCTGTGGCAAAAACGTTACCACGAGTGGACAAAACCCGTAATGCCCTGGGCGCTTTTTGCAGTAATGATATTAGGGACCGGTATTGTAATGGGCTCATTTTGGGCTTACGAGGCGCTTAACTTTGGTGGTTTTTGGGCTTGGGATCCTGTGGAAAATGCATCTATTATTCCATGGCTTACACTCATTGCTGCTGTGCACGTTTTATTGGCCTACAAACACTCAGGCCACTCTTATTTTACAGCAACATTTTTAGTGTTAGTAAGCTTTGTCCTTGTTCTTTATGCATCCTTCCTGACCCGCAGCGGCATCTTAGGTGAAACTTCGGTGCATGCATTTACAGATCTTGGTATGTTCTGGCACCTGGTTATTAATATCTTAATATTCGCGGCGCTCGCCACATGGCTGATTTCATTACGCTGGAAAGAAATGCCGATCACTACGAAAGACGAAGAAACGTATTCTCGTGAGTTCTGGCTTTTTATAGGCTCATTGGTTTTGACTGTGGCTTGCGTGCAGATTATCGCCACAACGTCAATTCCGGTTTTCAATGCCATTTTTGGGACGAAAGTCGCTCCGCCGACTGAGCCGGTTCAGCACTACAATAAGTGGCAAGTTCCTTTTGCTATAGTTATTGCGCTCATCTCAGGCTTCGCACAATTTCTGAAATATAAAAACACAGATCCGAAGAAGTTTTTTACCAGCCTGATGGTTTCGGTGGTTTTTGCCGTTTTGCTTACAGCTATCACTGTTTATGTTACCAATGTCTATTCAAATTTCATGTTTGTCCTCTTGACCTTTGCAGGACTGTTTTCCATCATTGCAAATGGGAAGTTACTCGGTGAGGCTTTGAAAGGAAAATGGAAGCTCGCCGGATCAGCAGTGGCACACATCGGCTTTGGAATGTTGCTGGTGGGAGCTTTGGTAGCTGCTGCCACTAACAAGGTGATGTCTGTAAACAACTCGGGAACACTCATTCCCATAGCAGGTTTTGAAAAAGAAAATAA
>DASVSM010000257.1:0-8721 GCA_036388115.1 Flavisolibacter sp. | reverse complement strand
TGTAATAGCCAATAATATCCTTTTCGTACCGATTTAAGCAACCAATAAATAATACAAATAAGATAACTGTAAAGAGTAGCTGGAGCTTTTGAATCTTTATCAAAGTCTGGAGGTTATCTCTTCAAATTAGAGTGTCTAATTAAAGTAGGGTACCACATTATATTTTACGAACCTAACACATTTACTCTTTTCTTACAAAACGCTCCTTAGCCCAACAAACCAATCACCTACCGTTTCGTTTCCCTTTAACCGGATTACTCATACCTGCCCTACTTTGCAAAACCGGCTATTAAAAAGCAAGACCCTTATATACACATTTCAATTATAAATAGCCGTGTGGCAATGCTAAGAAACAAAACCCGCCTCATTATATACCCGCATACCTCGCTATTTCCCACATCTTCCTATCTTTCGCCCCTATTCATTGCATATGCGGATCGTTCCATTTATTATCAGCACGGTTGTTACAGTGGCTTTGGTATTTGCCCTTGATAAACGGTGGGGATCAATTCCTGCCCTTGGAAAATTCCTAAGCCCGCAAACCGGTTTCTGGCAGAATGCCGAAGCTGCCGGGGAGCGTTTGGATGAAACCTTTTCTTTTAAAAATCTGAAGGGAAAAGTGGCGGTGCACCTCGACGAACGACTGGTACCGCATGTGTTTGCCGACCAGGACGAAGACGTCTATTTCGTGCAGGGCTTTCTGCATGCCAAGTACCGCCTCTGGCAAATGGATTTTAATGCGCGGGCAGCGGCCGGCCGGTTAAGTGAAATAGTGGATAACGAAGCACTGTTGAATTACGACCGCCTGCAGCGCAGGTCGGGGATGGTGTTTGCTGCCGAGAACATGCTGGCGGAAATTAAAAAAGATGCCTTCAGCCAGAAGGTGTTGAATGCATATACGGCTGGTGTCAATGCCTGCATCTCAACGCTTACGGAAAGTACCCTGCCCCTGGAGTTTAAGCTGCTTGGCTACAAACCGGAGGCATGGACAAACCTGAAATCGGCCTTGTTTGTAAAACTGATGTCAGCGGACCTTGCCGGGATGAATTACGCCCGGGACATTCCCTTTACCAACATGAAAACGGTTTTTTCCCGGGAAGAAATGAACCTGCTGTTTCCGCAAATTTCCGACTCGTCGCAACCCATTATACCGCCGGGAACATTTGCGGCCAGTGCAGCAGTAATTCCGGCGCCGCCACCTACCGTCGATTCGCTTTATTACGGCAATGACTCTACGCTCAACCCGCCGCAAACACCAAAAGTTACCGACATCACCGGCAGCAACAATTGGGCGGTAAGTGGTAGTAAAACTGCCAGCGGCGCCCCCATACTTTGCAACGATCCGCACCTGCGGCTAACGCTGCCTTCCATCTGGTTTGAGATGCAACTGACTACGCCAACCATGAATGTGTACGGCGCCTCCTTTGCCAGCATTCCGGGGGTTGTCATAGGGTTTAATGACAATGTTGCTTTTGGCGTGACCAACGCTGGCAGGGACGTGATCGATTATTTCCGCATACGTTTCAAAGATGATTCGCGCCGCGAATACTGGTACAATGGTGCATGGACGCCGGCACAGATGCGGAAAGAAGAAATTAAAAGACTCAATGGGTCGGTGTATGTGGATGAAGTGGCTTACACTGTCTTCGGTCCTGTACTTTATGATAAAACTTTCAACAATGGCGACAGTACGCTGGCCGAATCGCTGGCCATGCGGTGGACGGCACACGACCCTTCGAACGAATTGCTTACCTGGATAAAACTCGACAGGGCAAAGAGCCATGCGGACTATCTCGATGCCATGCAGCACATGCGGGCACCGGCGCAGAACTTCGTATTTGCCGCAAAGAACGGCGACATCGCCATCGGGCAGTTTGGCCGCTATCCCTTGCGCTGGCCCGGACAGGGTTTGTATGTGATGCCGGGAGAAGACAGTTCGTATGCATGGCAGGGATGGATCCCATCGCAGGATGTGCCGCATGTGCTTAACCCGCCGCAGGGCTTTGTACAAAGTGCCAACCAACGGGCTGTTGATTCTACCTACCCGTATTTTATTCCGGGTGATTACATTACGCCCAGGGGCGTTACGCTTCATAACAAACTGGCTGCGGCGCAAGGCGTTACGGTTGATAATATGAAGCGGCTTCAAAACGATGCTTTCAGCTCCATGGCCGCCAGCGCCATTCCGTTTCTTTTACAGCATACCGACGAACCGTATCTCAACGAAAGCGAGCTGGCTTACCTCAACCAGTTAAAGACATGGGATTACAATGTATCAGCCAACGCTACAGCACCTACCATTTACCAGGCATGGTTCGACAGCCTTGAAAAGCAGGTATGGAGCGATGAATTTGCACAGTTAAAGAAAACAACGGCGTTGCCCGATGAAGAAACATTATTTGAAGCGCTGCGGAGAGATACACTCTTTCGTTTTATTGATAACATCACTACAGCAGAAACAGAAACACTAAACCAGCAAGTAACAACTGCATTTAAATTAGCAGCGGGAGGACTAGCGAAAGAAGAAAAGGCGAACGAGCTGGTGTGGTGGAAACACAAGGGCAGTGCCATCCAGCATTCTTTGCGGGATGCACTGAAGCCGTTTGGCCGCTACGATCTTCCGTCGGGTGGCTGGGGAAACGTGTTGCATGCGCATACAAAAACCAACGGCCCTAGCTGGCGCATGATTGTTCATCTCACGGCTGAAACCGAGGCCTGGGGGATTTATCCTGCTGGACAAAGCGGTAATCCCGGCAGCCCGTTCTATGATAATTTTGTGGACGACTGGGTTGCAGGAAGATACTACCGCCTTTGGGTGATGAAAGCCTCTGAGGCGGCCGACAAGCGAATCATCGGCACATTGACCTTTACGCAGGGATAAGGGAAAGTAAAAGTCAAAGGCGTCTTACAACAAAACGAATCTTTTTTACTTTTTACTTTTGATTTTTGCCTTCACACATTACGTTTACTTAAAACGCATTTTATAAATGAAATTTCTCCTGGCAACATTGCTAACGGCAAGTCTGAGTTTCATAGCCGGATTGTACACACCCTGGTGGAGCATTGCCATTGTGGCTTTTTTAGTGGCCTTACTTATCAAACAAAAGATCGGGCTTGCTTTCCTATCAGCCTTCGCCGGCATTTTTTTGTTGTGGGGCGGACTGGCACTGCTGATTGACATTAAAAACAAAAGTATTCTTTCACACAAGATGGCGCAGATCTTTCCGCTGAATGGTTCTTCCTTTTTGCTGGTTATGGTCACGGCGTTTGTAGGAGCCCTGGTGGCGGGTTTTGCGGCGATGAGCGGAAGTTCGTTACGGCCATTGGAAAAAAATTCATCGGCAAATAACCGGAAATGAAAAATATCTTTTTTCTTCTTGTCTGTTTTCATCCTGCTTTTTCGTTTGCCCAATCCGATCTTTTCAAACCGCAAAACGAATTGATTGGTACAACGATCAGTGAACTTAAAATCACCGATTATCTTTTAAATGAACCCGCCAACAAAAACTTTGACGGCAAGTTTAAAGTACTGGAGTTTTGGGCTACCTGGTGTAAACCTTGTTTGAAGGCAGTTCCGCATTTAAATAAACTGCAACGAAAGTTTCAGGACTCGAACATCGTGTTTCTTTCTATCACCTACGAAAAGCCGGAACAAACAGAAAAGGTGTTTTCTAAAGTGAAGTTCGAAACAATTGTCGTCAGCGACCAGACACGAACCGTACACCAGGCACTCCGGGTGCAGTACAAGGGAACCATGCCATTGCCAAGAACCGTATTGATGGATGACCAAAACAAAATCGTGTGGTACGGCTCTCCGGCTGATTTGTCGGAAAAAATGATTGAACGGTTTCTAAGGAAAGAGAAATTAACGGACAAATAATGTGACTACAGCTGAAGCGATTTTCTTCCCTCAAACTACGCTCAGGCTTCGTGTTAATGTCATTGTTGTTAAATAACGACTAATTCCCTGCGCAGCAGCTATTCCGATTTTATTGCAAGGTAAATTCGTTTCAGACCACTGCGTATGAAACAAATTCTACTCGTCATCACGTTCTTTGTTTGTTTTTATTCTTTTGCCGCTACCATTACGGGAACAATTACAGATGACAAGGGCAGCCCTTTGCCATTCGCCTCTGTTTCCGTAAAAGGCACAGTCAAAGGCGCTGTTGCCAACAGCCAGGGCAAGTATCTTATCACCATAACCGATGGAACCTATACCTTGGTTTGCCAGCATGTAGGATATAAAACGGCAGCGAAAGAAGTGGCTGCAAATGGCGTGACCACGGTCGACTTTTCGTTGTCCCTGCAGGACCTGAAGATGGAAGAAGTGGTGATCAGGCGGGGAGAGGACCCGGCCCTTGAGATCATGCGGAAGACCATTGCAAAAAGAGAATTTTACAACAAACAAACCGATTCGTTTACGGTAGATGTTTACATCAAGGGATTGATCCGGTCACGTAACATGCCGGACCGTATGCTAGGACAGAAGATCGATAAAAGCGACTTTAAAAAGCAGGGGCTCGACTCGGCAGGGAAAGGGATCTTATTTCTTTCCGAATCGCTCACTAAAGTAGCCTACAAACATCCCGACAAGATAAAGTTTGAAGTCGTGTCATCAAGAGAAAGTGGTGGCGGCTTTGGTTTGAGTTTTCCCTTCTTCGTTAACTTTTATCGCAACAACGTTACCTTGTTCAGCGACAATGTTAATCCCCGTGGCTTTGTTTCGCCGGTGGCAGATGGCGCCTTTCATTACTATCGGTTCAAATTTGAAGGATCGTTTTTTGAGAATGGCAAGATGATCGACCGCATCAGGGTAACGCCGCGCCGCAAACATGAACCCTTGTTTGACGGGTTCCTGCAAATAGTAGATGAAGAATGGCGCATTCACAGTCTCAACCTTACCACCACAAAAAGCCAGGGACTTGACCTGCTGGATACCATTAGGGTAACGCAGATACATTCGGAAGTAGCAAAAGACATTTATAAAACCGGCAACCAGGTTGTTTACCTCGCCGCCAGGTTCTTTGGTTTTGATGTAACCGGTGATTTCCTGAATGTGTATACGAACTATAACCTGAACCCAGGCTTTGATAAAAAGTATTTCAACCGCATTGTGATGAAATACGATACGGCTTTCAATAAACGGGATAGCAGCTATTGGAGCAACCTTCGTCCGGTGCCACTGGAGCCCGATGAAAAGCGGGATTTTGTTTTCAAAGACAGTGTGACAAGAGCCGACAGGGACTCGATGTTTTCGCGGCGGTACACCGATTCGCTTCGCCGTGCACAAAAGCCCGTCACACTTGATCAATTCATCACAGGGGGTGTCAGAAAAAATTTCTACTCCCAGTCTTCCTGGATCACCTACCGTTTCGAACCCTTTGTTTTAAAAGGTATCGAGTACAACACAGTGGAAGGTCTTGCATTGGTTGCGGACCAGCATTTCACCGTTCAGCCGCGCAAGGGACACCACACCTACGATATTGGCTGGAATACACGCTATGGTTTCAGCAATCATCATCTCAATTCTTACGGCAGCTTCACCATTCGCAACAGGCAGGATAATTTCAGGAACCGGTATGTTCAGTTCAGTGGCGGCAAACGGCTGCTGCAGTTCAACCGCGAAAACCCGATTGACCCGCTGACCAACTCATTCTACACGTTGTTGTATAAACGCAATTATATGAAGTTGTACGAAGCATGGTTTGGCCGGGCGGAATATAACAACCGGTTTGAAAGCGGGCTTCGGCTAAATGTTTCAGCAAATTACGAAGACAGGATACCGGTGACCAACGCAAGCGATTTTTCCTTTTTTAAAAAGAAAAATGCCTCTCTGCCAAATCATCCTTTTGAGTTGGCAAGTGTGCCGTTTACCCGGCATGCTGCCTTTGTTACCTCTCTTACTTTATCTTACCAGCCCGGGCAGCTTTATATTCAGTATCCCCGCTCTAAAATGCCCATCGGTTCGCAGTACCCTACGTTTGAAGTACAATATGCCAAAGGCATTCCGTCGATCTTCAACAGCACGGCCGATTTTGATAAATGGCGGTTCTCCGTGTACGATGATATGAACCTGAAGTTGCTGGGTACACTGCGCTACCGTATCAGTGCAGGCGGTTTCCTGAATAACCGGCAGGTGGATATTCCGGACTTCCAGCATTTTAATGGCAATCAAACTGCCTTTACGCTTAATTATGTCAACAGCTTTCAGCTGGCACCTTATTACCGTTACAGCAACATTGAAAAACTGTATGGACTGCTGCATGCAGAACATCATTTTAATGGCCTGATCACAAATAAAATTCCGTTGCTGAACAGGTTGAAATGGAACCTGGTGGCTGGTACAAACACGTTTTATGTAAACCGCGATAATTATTACGTGGAAGCCTTTGTAGGACTGGAGAATATTCTGAAGATCTTTCGCGTAGACTTTATCACGGCCACGCAGGCACAACCGGGAAATAACTTTGGGGTGCGCATTGGCTTTGGCGGGGTCATTGGAGGCGCGGTGAGAGTAGCAAGGTAAAAATCTAAAATGCAGAATTTGAAATGTAAAATCTAAAACTGTCGTTTCTCAAAGGGCAGTTTTGTCACAACAGAAAATAAGATTCCAGCATAAGCCGGACAGTTTTAGATTTTAGATTCAACATTTTAGATTTTCCATTTACTTTTGCTCAACCTTTTTAACCAACGCAAAAGAATAATTCTATGGCACTTAGCACAACCATCCAACAGGTAGAAAAACCGGCTGAATCCAAATCTTCTACACCAAGCAATGAACTATCCGACGTTTTATTTAGCATGGTACTCCTTTCGGTTTACGGTGCACAAATGAGTAAAAAAACACTGCGTAAACTCAAGCGCAAGTTTTTCTGGACGTCGCTGAAATTAAAAGTCAAATCCTTCTTCAAAGCCCAGTCAAAAAAGGCTGTTCCGGAAAGAACACTGATCTATATTTTAATTGGTGTGGCCGTACTGGCCTTTGTGATCTTGGAGCCGGTAGTGGCACTTGTACTGGCTTTGATCGCACTTATCTTAATCCTTGCAGGCATAATATAAGCTGACCAAAATCAGCTTTCCTTTCACACTTGATAAATGAAGTGAAGGTTATCTTTGCGCCATTCAAAAAATTTTTGCTCACCCTGAAAGTGTTCTAAAAATTAGCTTATGGCAGTCTTACACAACCGCGTTTCCCAAAAGGAGCTGAAGCAACGTTTATTGGAGGAATCAGAACCTCGCACCACCATTTCTTTTTATCAGTATTTTCCTGTTGCCGATCCGCAGGTTTTCCGCGATGAATTATTTCTCAATCTGGAAAAGCTGAGAGTATTTGGCCGCATATATGTGGCGCAGGAAGGTATTAATGCACAGATCAGTGTTCCGGTCTCCAGCGTTGATGCACTAAAATCATATTTGTATTCCATCGAACCACTCCATGGCATTCGTTTAAACATTGCCGTGGAAGATGATGGCAAGTCCTTCTGGGTGCTAAAAATAAAGGTGCGGGAAAAGATCGTGGCAGATGGGATATCCGATCCAACCTTTGACATGCAGAACCGGGGCAAATATGTCAATGCAGAGGAATTCAATCGCCTGACCGATGACCCGGCTACTATCGTTGTTGATATGCGCAATCATTACGAATATGAGGTGGGGCATTTTGAGCGGGCTATTGAGATTCCTTCCGACACTTTTCGTGAGCAGTTGCCCATGGCGGCAGACATGCTGAAAGAGGCAAAGGACAAGAACATCATCATGTATTGCACGGGCGGTATCCGCTGCGAAAAAGCCAGCGCCTTTATGCTGCACCAGGGATTCAAGAATGTGTTTCATTTGGAAGGCGGCATTATTAATTATGTGAACGAGGCAAAAGAAGGCTCGCTGCCGCTAAAATTTCACGGTAAAAATTTTGTGTTTGACAACCGCCTTGGCGAAAGAGTGACAGAAGAGATTATTGCCAAATGCCATCAATGCGGCAAGCCGGCGGATACGCATGTGAACTGTATCAATGAAGCCTGTCACCTGCTTTTCATCCAATGTGACGACTGCAAGCAAAAATGGGAGGGAACATGCAGTAAAGAATGTTTTGATTTTGTTCATTTACCCGTTGAAGAGCAAAAAGAAAAACGCAAAGGTGTTGACAAGGGCCGGAACATTTTCAACAAGTCGAAAGCAAGGTTACGGCCGAAATTGAATGAGCTGAACGGCTGCGGCAATGAGGAAACGGCAAACGGCCATTGAATATCTGTTTAATTCTGCCAATCATTCGTCAGGTCAGAAGAAATGTTTCTTTCATTTATTCTTCACGTTCCCAATCCTAATGCAGCCGCCTCGTTAACCTGGTAGCAAGATTCCGTACTTGAGCCGCCTACTTTTTCCCGTAAATATTTTTGGAGGTTTTCAATGGAGTCCGCTTCCCAGATGCAGGTGCATTTATCCATGGCCTGGTTTGGAAAAACGGACACCACCCTGTTCACACCTGCTTCCGGAAGTTTAGGCAGGTTGCGCTGGGCCGACGCCCAGAAGTCTTCGGTGTCGGTGATGTCGTGGTGGGCGATGATGTACATGGCGGAATATTTTCATACAAGTTAGAAAGCTTCGGCAGCTTTTGCAACACAGGAAAATCCCGGGTTATCTTTGTACCTCCAAACTTCTGCTATGCGAATTATTTGCATCCTCGTCTTCTGTTGTGTGCTCTTTTCCTGCTCCAATCAAAAATCT
>DASVSM010000256.1:0-1915 GCA_036388115.1 Flavisolibacter sp. | reverse complement strand
GTTTCACTGACGAACTATAAATATTGTGCCCATCTTCACATCCCACCCCGCAGTAAAGCACTGATCCTTTGCAATATCTTTGCCGATATGAAATTTGGTGTAGTAGTTTTTCCCGGCTCTAATTGCGACAGGGACGTTCATGATGCGCTTGTGCATGATTTAGGACAGGAATGCCTTATGCTATGGCACAAGGAGGAAGACCTTTCGCTGTTCAGTACCGATGATTGCATTGTACTTCCCGGCGGTTTTTCTTACGGAGATTATTTGCGTACCGGCGCAATTGCCCGCTTCTCGCCTATCATGAAAAGTGTTATTGATTTTGCAAACAAAGGAGGCAAGGTTTTAGGCATCTGTAACGGGTTCCAGATATTATGTGAGGCGCACCTTCTGCCTGGCGCATTGTTACGCAATGAAGAACAAAAATTTATCTGCCGCAACATCTATGTAAAGGATGCCGATAGCAATGTATTAAAACTTCCTATTGCCCATGGAGAGGGGCGTTACCATGCAGATGCTGCAACGTTAGATAACCTGGAAAAGAATGGACAGGTTCTTTTATATTACTGCGATGAAAATGGAGAAGTAAACGCTGCTGCTAATCATAATGGTTCCGAGAGAAACATTGCCGGCGTTTGTAATAAGGAAAGAAATGTGTTTGGTATGATGCCGCATCCGGAACGTGCCTGCTCCATGGCACTCGGCAACACCGATGGCAGAAAACTCTTTAACAAGTTATTTTCATTGTTAACCGAACCAGCCATTTAATTTATTCCTAGATTATTAACAGAACTGCAAAACTCCTTTCCCGACATTTGTGCAGTAAAAGCAAAGGCATGAAAAAATTCTTCTTTTTCTTATTGATCACATGCACCAGCATTGTCGTCTCAGCCCAAATGGCAAATCCTATTAGCTGGACGTTTACCAGTAAAAAAGTAAATGACAATATTTATGAAGTTCAGATGGTAGCAACCATCCAGGCTGGTTGGCATTTGTATTCGCAAACACAGCCAAAAGATGCCATCGCCATCCCTACTTCTTTTAGCTTCAATAAAAATCCCCTGGTTGAACTTGATGGAAAAGTGAAAGAAACGGGTAAGATGGAAAAATTTACTGACAATGACCTGGGTGTGTCGGCCAATCAATACAGCAAGACTGTTGTCTTTTCGCAGAAAGTAAAGCTGAGGGGAAAAGCAAAGACGGCCGTTACCGGCAAGGTGGAATTTCAAACCTGCGACGACAAAAAATGTTTGCCACCCAAGACAATTAATTTTACTGTTAACATCTGATGTTACCGGAATATACTTTTGCAAAACGAGTTCTCACCTGAACTCGTTTTTATTTTTAAATGATAATGATGAAGAACGTCGTTTACCTTTTTTGTTTTTTGTTTCTCTCACTATCTTCCTTCAGCCAGGATTCTATCTATCAATGGAAAGTTTCCAGTCAAAAAATCAGTAATAACCAATACGAAATAATTTTTGCAACACAGGGAAGCAGCCAATGGCAACTCTATTCCCCAAACCAAAAGCTGTTTGATGTTGCAACAACCGAACTTCAATTCGCCGATTCTTCCATTCAGCCAAATGGTTCATTCAAAGAAACAGGTAATCTAAAGAATGAACAAAGCAGTTTGTTCGCTTCAACCGTAAAATTTTACCAGGGCCCAACCGAATGGAGACAATTGATAACCATCAGCGGGGCAGTACCAGCTAATATCCAAGGCACATTGCTATTTACTTACGGAAAAGGTGAAGAGTTTTATCCTTCCACTTCTTTTACATTTTCCGTTGCGCTGGAAGGCGGGGTACAGGCGGAAACAAAAATTAAGATTGCCTCCATCGACATCAATAATTCAGTGGTGAATTGTGGCGATGAAGATGCAACGGAGCAAACCATCTGGAAGATATTTTTGATT
>DASVSM010000255.1:0-4114 GCA_036388115.1 Flavisolibacter sp. | reverse complement strand
ACGCAATCAACAAAGGACTACCTATCCGTCGCAACAATTCAACCAATCGTCCTTTCAGGATGATAAAGCCAACAGTTAAAAGCAGCACCCAAAGAACCGCAATACCAATCAGGAAGAAAAGGAAATACTTGATGTAGAATTCAAAAACCCGTGTTCCCTGAACGGCAACGACTGCTGCAATGGCGCCGAACACACCGATTGGTGCAAAATTCATTACATAATTAACCATTTTCAGGATGACATGTGATGCAATTTCTAAGGCTCTTATCAGCGGCTTTGTATACTCACCAATTGCTGCCGCCGCTACGCCAAAGAAGATCGAGAAAACAACAAGTTGAAGAATTTCATTAGTGGCCATGGCTTCTACAAAACTTTTAGGGATCACGTGTTCCACAAAATTTTGTATCGAAAAACCCTTTTGCTTGGTCATCAAATCGGCTAATCCAGCAACGTCCCGCTGAGAATCCTGTATATACTGCCCAGGCTGGAAATAATTCACTAACACCATTCCGATCAGTAATGAAGCCAATGATGCCGTCACAAACCAAAGAATGGCCTTGCCTCCTACCCTGCCCACTGTTTTTAAATCGCCAAGTTTGGCTATGCCGACAACCAATGTTGTAAATACCAATGGCGCTATGATCATTTGCACCAGTCGGATAAAGATGGTACTTAACAGTTTGATGTTTGTTGAAAAAGCAGCCTGGGTAGAGGCTCCTGTTGTTGTATGAATAAAGTAACCAACCAGGATACCAAGGACCATTGATGCAATAATGAAAATTGTCAGCCTGTTGCCTTTATTCATATACAGGGTTTAAAATCGAATGGCCGAATATCGGTAAAAATAAAGCATCTATAAAAGTTTTGCTTTGGTGCCATCACTACCTGTGTAAAAGAATTGAATTGCCTATTCATTTATTGTTTTATTTTACGAGCTTAATCATCCTAATTCTAAAATTCACTTATGAGTTTATTTGTTAGAAAGCCAATGGCTGCCCTGATGCAGGAAGCGCAGGAAACGGGCAGTCATACATTAAAACGGACCCTGGGAGTTGGTGGTTTGATTGCTTTAGGAATTGGCGCAATCATTGGTGCAGGCTTGTTTTCTATCACCGGAATGGCAGCAGCCAATCATGCCGGACCGGCCATTACTATTTCATTTGTTGTTGCGGCCATGGGTTGCCTGTTTGCAGGACTATGCTATGCTGAATTTGCATCGATGATTCCGGTTGCGGGAAGTGCCTACACTTATTCGTATGCCACCATGGGAGAATTCATTGCCTGGATCATTGGTTGGGACCTTGTATTAGAATATGCCGTTGGTGCTGCTACCGTCGGCATTAGCTGGAGCCGGTATCTTGTCCGGTTTCTGGAAGGCCTTGATATCCATCTTCCAACTTCATTGACTCTGGGGCCGTGGGATGGTGGGATCATCAACCTTCCCGCAGTTTTCATTATCGTTTTAATGAGTCTGTTGCTGATAAAAGGAACGAAAGAAAGTGCACTTGTCAACGGTGTCATCGTGGCCTTAAAAGTTGCGGTGGTTTTGGTATTCATTTTCCTTGGATGGAAATACATCAGCAACGAGAACTATAATCCCTACATTCCTGATAATACCGGCGAGTTTGGAACATATGGTTTTAGCGGTATCATTCGTGCGGCGGCCATTGTATTTTTTGCTTATATCGGGTTTGATGCGGTCAGTACTGCCGCCCAGGAAGCAAAGAATCCAAAGCGGGATATGCCCTGGGGTATCTTAGGATCGCTGGCAATTTGCACAATTCTCTATATCCTGTTTGCGCATGTGATGACAGGTGTTACCAGCTACACAACGTTTGCCGGTAAGGATGGCATTGCGCCGGTAGCTGTTGCCATTGACCACATGGGGACACCCAATGCGGCAGGCGCCATACAGCCGGATTATCCATGGCTGAACCGTGCTATCATTGTGGCCATTTTAGCGGGCTATGCTTCGGTAATTCTTGTAATGTTAATGGGACAAAGCCGTGTATTTTTCAGCATGAGCAAGGATGGATTAATCCCAAAAATATTTTCGAGCGTTAACCCAAGAACACAAACACCTGCAAAGAACAACCTACTCTTTATGCTTTTTGTAAGTGCCTTTGCTGCATTTGTGCCAGCTCGCGTAGTAGGAGAAATGACCAGTATCGGAACTTTATTTGCCTTTATTCTTGTTTGTATTGGCATCTGGGTGATGCGCCGGAAAATGCCGGAATTACCAAGGGCATTTAAAACACCGTTGGTTCCATTGGTTCCCATCCTTGGGATTATCACCTGCTTGTTTATGATGGTATTTCTTCCGATGGATACATGGATACGTTTACTTGTTTGGATGCTGATCGGAATGGACATCTACCTGGCGTATGGCGCAAAGCATAGTCAGTTAGGAAACGGAACGACAACAAGAAAAGGAATGAAAGTTGCCCGTTATACCGGAATTGGCCTGGCATTGTTATTAATCGTTGTTGGGTTTTTGCATCAATACGATGTTGGTTTCGATGCGGACAGAACCCTTCTTTACATTTCTATTGCGTTTGCCGTTATTCATCTTGGTGTGTTTGGCGCCAGACTAGGCAGACCAGAACCTGTAGATGATGGCGAACGGGCAAATCCGTTAGAAAAAAGATTCTAGTTTTTCATAAACCGATTTTTAAAGCCGCTCCCGGAGCGGCTTTTTTAATTTGCCAAATTGTACATTTGCGCCACTTTCGGAAGGTTGCACCTTTGCTCAATGCTGTTCTGAACGCACAAGAGTGCGACGCAAGAGACGCTTGATAGTAGCACTTCAGCCAGGGACAAAAAATAACGAACAGAAGAACAAGGAACAGATGAACATTAAGGGAATGACCGAACCTGAGAACCTTAAACTTTGAACTAAAAACATTGAACTTTTTATGGGTCGCATATTTGAAGTAAGAAAAAGTACCATGTTTGCCCGGTGGGACCGGATGGCCAAACAGTTTACCCGTATCGGTAAAGAAATTGTAATTGCGGTTAAAGCCAGCGGCCCCGACCCTAACACGAATTCGGCCCTGCGACGTGCCATGCAGAACGCCAAGAACGTGAACATGCCGAAGGACCGCATAGAAGCGGCTATTAAAAGGGCGCAGGGCAAGGACATGGCCAACTATGATGAGATACTGTACGAGGGCTATGCCCCTCACGGTGTGGCTGTATTGGTAGAGACGGCCACCGACAACCATGTACGCACTGTAGCCAATGTGAAATCTATTTTCAACAAGGGCGATGGCGTTTTAGGCAACAGCGGCAGCGTAGCTTTCCAGTTTAAGAAAATGGGCGTATTCCGGCTGGACCCTGAAGGATTGAACATGGAAGAACTGGAGTTTGAGCTAATTGACCACGGCCTGGAGGAAATGGGAGAAGGCACGATTGAAAATGGTGAAGAGGTATTAGTTCTGCGCTGCGCTTTTACCGATTTCGGCACCATGCAAAAGGCACTGGAAGAAAAGAACATCAATCCTATCAGTGCAGAAGTAGAATGGATTCCTACAACAACCGTTTCACTGGACGAAGAACAGGCGCAGGACGTACTGAAACTGGTTGATAAGCTGGAGCAGGACGAAGACGTGCAGAAAGTGTTTCATAATCTTGCCTAGCAGACAGTCGACTTAATCCTTCTATAATTTTGAGGCATCCAGAGTGGATGCTTTTTTTATGGTACACGCATCAGGATCAAATAACCCGCCGGTGATACTCTTTGATGGCCTTTGCAACTTTTGCAATGCGGGGATTAATTTCATTGTCCGGCAGGATAAGAAAAAGGTCTTTCGCTTTGCTGCCCTGCAGTCGGAAGCAGGTCAAAAGCTATTGAAAGAATATGGCCTGCCGGCAGAAGGATTTGAATCGTTTATCCTCATTGACAACGGAAAAGTTTATCAGAAATCAGCGGCCGGTTTGAACGTTTATGGGAAACTGCCGTGGTACTGGAAATGGACCCAACTGGCATGGATTGCACCAGGGTTTATGAGAGATGCCGTTTACAATTGGGTCGCCCGCAACCGGTATAAATGGTTTGGAAAAAGAGATACGTGTATGATTCCTACACCAGAAACAAGGAGCCGTTTACTTTTCT
>DASVSM010000254.1:0-3562 GCA_036388115.1 Flavisolibacter sp. | reverse complement strand
CATACGCTTGTTGGGAAAGTAGTGACAGAGGCAAGCAAAATAATTGCAACACTTGTATCTCCAAACAGTGTCTCATTTCTACGCAAGAGGTTAATGCAATGGCATAGAATTTAAAGCAACCTTGTTTCCTTAATACTTAGTATATGCCCTTGCTTATCCTTGCCTTTTTTATAGCTGATCTTTTGTCCATTGCATATCCTTTTATTGCCTATCATTTATGGCGTGAATGGGATACATACAACAATACCATTGATGATGCTTATGCCGACCGCTGCTTATACGGTGCCATCGCCATACTCCTTTTTATTTTGTTAGGAAAGTTCCTGGTAAAGATGCTGCTGAGCAAAAGCAGGAAGGGTGAAGATGAACCCCGGTTCTTTGAACCGCAGAAAAAAGAGACACTGAAAAGGCCGGAAGGAAATCTTATTAACATTGAATATTATGGTAAGGAAGATGGTCAGCCGATCATCTTTGTGCATGGCTGGAATGCGAACAGTAAAAACTGGTACTACCAACGAAAACATTTTGAAAAAGACTACCGCCTGATCATGATGGACCTTCCCGGCCTTGGAAAATCAACCCGTCCGGCCAACAAAGATTTTTCCTTAACAAAAATGGCTGCTGATTTAGAAGCGGTCATTCATCACACAGGCGCCATGTACCCTGTTTTATGGGGGCACAGCATTGGCGGAATGGTCATTCTTACCCTGCTTTCTAAAAACCGCGATGCAAACCGGAGCAATATAAAAGGCATTGTGCTGGAGCATACCACGTTCACCAACCCTGTACGCACAATTATCTTCGACAGGCTGATGACAGCTATTCAAAAACCGGTCTTGGTCCCTTTGTGTTATCTCATGATCGGTCTTTCGCCGCTGTTATGGATAAGTAGGTGGATGAGTTACCTGAACGGCAATTCGCATATCATGACGCGGTTCCTCACCTTTACCGGCACCCAAACCGCAAAGCAACTGGATTTTACAACCCTGCTTTCTACCATGTCTCCACCCGCTGTTACGGCAAGAGGTGTATTGGGCATGTTTAAGTACGATGTGACGGATGCCCTGCCACGCATCAATGTGCCGGCACTCATTATTGCCGCCGACAAGGACCGTTTAACAAAGCCGGTAGCCAGCGAGTACATGGCCCGGAATCTTCCCTCATCGCAACTGGTAACGGTAGCACCTGGCGGTCACCAGGCGTTGTTTGAGCGGCATGCGGAAGTGAATGAAGCAGCGGAGAAATTCCTGCGCTTACTAAAATAACGCACTGCTTCTCCTGCTTCTTGGTAGTGTATCCGTTTCAATTGGAGGTTGAAGTGGAATGTCCGATGTTCAATGTTTAAAGTTTAAAGTTGTTCCCGGTAACGTCACGCTGTCCGAACAGCAGAAACTTTAGACTTTAAACTTTAACCCCTTTGTTTTCTATAGAAAATTCAAACTGGGACACTACTTTATTCTTACCCCGATTAATTTTTCAAAAAGATTTCTTAAAGGAAAGCAGGCACTAAAATATCTGTGCAGTAGTTGCGTTTACCCTGTGCAATCGCAAAACGTGCTGATTGATCCAGGAGTGTACATGGTTTTTTCTTTTTGTAAACAAGTCGGTAAAAAAAATAGTTGAGTAGGTGATACTCTCTGGCGGTCAGCGTATGTACCGCCGGAGACGGTTTCGCTTACGGCTATGCTTTTCTGCCCCTGCCATTTATTCCCCCTTCATTCCGCACGATTAATCATTTAAAAAAATCATGAGAAAGATGATGCAAAGACTTTTGATGTTTTTGATGGGGGCCGTTTTTTTCAGCGGGCCTTTGCTGGCGCAGGACACTCGTGTTATTGCCGGTAAGGTCACTGACAGAAACGGGGTCCCGGTTCCCAACGTATCTGTTGTTATAAAGGATGCAGCAACAGGTACGCAAACCAATGCGGAGGGGAACTTTTCGTTAACAGTGCCGGCTACGGCCAAAGCACTGACATTTTCTTCCATCGGGTTTACATCGCAGGATGTAACCATCGGGAATGAGGCTACGATCAATGTAACGCTGGCTGCTGCAGAATCGCAAAGCGCACTGCAGGAAGTGGTGGTAACAGGTTATCAAACCGTGCGCAGGGCAGATGTAACGGGGTCGGTATCCAAAGTATCCGGACAGCAGATCGCACAAAAGCCAATTGGTTCCTTTACGCAGTTGCTGCAGGGCACTGCTACTGGTGTGCAGGTAACAGGCGTCAGCGGACGTCCGGGTGCCAATGCCAACATCCGTATCCGTGGTACCGGCTCTATCAACGCCGGTTCCGATCCGCTGATCATGGTAGATGGTATTGCTGTTACATCAGCGGCCTACAATCTTATCAACCCTGATGATATTGAAGAGATTACGGTGCTGAAGGACGCATCGGCTTCTTCTATTTATGGTTCAAGAGCCGCCAATGGCGTGTTGGTGGTTACCACAAAAAGAGGGCGAAGCGGAAAAACGGTCCTGAATTATTCGTTTCAGTATGGAGTGGCCAAGCCACAGGACCTGCAGAATGCACGCCTTATGACGCCGATGGAAAAGCTGCAGTATGAATATGAAATTAAGGCGCCGGTAAACGAGATCGTTGAAAACGCTATTACAGAAAGGATTGGCTCCGGTGCTTTACCTGCGGGCAGTACACTTTTCAATATCAGCGAAGCACAACGCCAGCAACTGTTTTCAGAAATAGCGGCAAAAGGCGCAGGCGACTGGCGCAAAGTGCTGTTGCGTGATGCCATCACCCGTACACACAAAATTGAAGTCAGCGGTGGCGCGGACAAGTTCCGTTACTTCTTTTCCTTAAATAAGAACGACAACGAAGGTGTGTTGTATGGTTCTTACTGGAACAGAACCGGTGGACGCCTGAACGTGGAGTTCCAGGCTGCTGACTGGATCAAGATCGGTACCAACCTGAGTGCAACCAATACACAGGAAAGCCAGGTAAGGGAGCCGAATAATACGCAGAATTTATATGCGTCTTCTTTCTATTACAACCCTTACGAGCCGGTGTATTTACCCAATGGTAAATTCAACCCGACTTTTCAGGGCTTCTCTGCTTTGGAAGGCGTGGTGAATAACCCGCAAACCATCAACAGGCTGGGTACTATTTCATCTATTTTTGGCGAAGCGAATTTCTTTAAGAACCTGACGCTTCGCTCGCAGTTGGGTATCAACTACAATACGTTTAAAGAAGAATATTACATCAAGCCCGGTTCCGACCTGGCAGGTATCCTTGGTTATAACTCCAAGAGAGATGCCGGTAACAGGGATTTTCTTTATACGTTCACGAACACGGCTAACTGGAAACAAAGCATCGATGGTAAGCACAACATTAACGCTTTGGCGGGTAATGAATTTACCAAAGACCAGTTTTACAGCTATAGCCTGACGGCAAGAGGGTTTCCTACTGCTTCGGTAGAAACACTGGACAATGCTTCGCAGCCCAATGCAACCAGCACCACCAGAAGCGACTGGGCTTTGATTTCTTATTTTGCCAAAGCAACGTATAACTACAACAGGAAGTATTTTCTTGACCTGAGCGGCCGCCGC
>DASVSM010000253.1:0-2367 GCA_036388115.1 Flavisolibacter sp. | reverse complement strand
CCATATTGCTTCCGATCACTGCCGGTAAACGAACATTTGCCATGGCAGCAAGGCTGAAGAAAAGGAGCACTAGCAGCAATAATAATTTGTTGTTCATCTTATACCCTTTTCAGTTTGGCAGCCGGCTCTTGGTTGATTGGGAATTGGTTTATTAGGAACTAGTGTCATGTTAAGTATGAAGTGACGTTTGCGTGAGGGATAGAAGCGGAAATCCTTTTTGTATCCGCATCGGTACAAAAAGATGGCAGCGGATAGCCCGGCCCGCAGGGACACGCCAAAATAAAAATCGCCATAGTACGCTTAACATAACACTAGGTTGTTCTCTTTAGTGGCAATATTCCAACTAATTCCCAATTCCTAATCTTCCCATCTCATATCAGCTCAGTGAAATTAAAACGGTATTACTTCACTTGTTTTTTTGACGAATGCAAAAGGCAAAAGTCAAAAAGGTGTCCGCTGTCGTTCATCGCTCTTTTGACTTTTGCCTGTGGCTTATCCTCATCAAACAATTAATTAACCTTATAGATCCTGGCTGCCCATCCACCGCCGGGAGCCAACGTTACTTTTCTTTTATCACCCTTTGTTACCCGAACAACTTCGCGTTTATAATCTGTTGCATCACGGTCGGCATTTATGCCATCATTAAAAATTTCCGCTTCGTAAGTTCCCTCGCCTAAGAACGAAAGATCAATGGTCAGGTCGCGACTGTTCCAGTTGGTCATGGCGCCAACAAACCAGGTGTCGCCTTTTCTCCTGGCAAGTGCCACGTAGTCGCCGACTTTACCATCCAGCGAAACTGTTTCGTCGAACACCGTGGGAACTTTTGCAATAAACGTCGTCGATTCCTGCTCTTTTTTATAAGCCGTTGGGTTATCGGCCAGCATTTGCAGCGGCGCTTCAAAAATAACATACATGGCCATTTGGTGCACTCTTGTACCCTGGCTCATAGGCATTGAATTATTGGGACGGTAATTTGCTTTGATCGCGTTGCGCATGGCACCCGGCGTGTAATCCATCGGGCCGGCAATCATGCGGATAAACGGGATGGTAACATCGTAACGCGGCACGTCATCTGACGGCGCCCACTTTGCATTTTCCAGTCCTCTTACACCTTCAAAGTTGATGACGTTTGGATAAGTGCGCTGCACACCGGCCGGCTTGAACATGCCATGGTAATCAAGAAGCAAATGATGCTCGGCGCCCTTCCTGGCAATGGCATACGTAGAAGCCACCATCAGCTGATCGTCACGATCAAGAAAGTCTATCTTAAAACCTTTCACTCCCAGGGCGGCATAATGCGGGAAGGCTTTTTCCATCTGTGCCGCTACTGCATGCCACGTCGCCCAAAGAATGACATCCACCCCTTTTGATTTTCCATAGTCTATAATTTCTTTCAGGTTAATGGCGGTAGACAAGTTAAACAGGTCGTTGGAGGCCGACCATCCTTCATCCAGCACCACGTATTCAATCTTGTTGGCTGCGGCAAAATCGATGTAGTACTTATAGGTGGGTGTATTGATACCAGCCTTAAAATCCACGCCGGTAATATTCCAGTTGTTCCACCAGTCCCAGGCCACTTTACCAGGCTTTATCCAGCTCATATCCTGCACACGGTTTGGCGACGCCAGCTTGTACACCATGTCGTTGTTCAAAAGCTCTTTGTCGGAAGAACTGATGATGACCGCACGCCACGGAAACTGTTGCTGGCCCGGCACTTTGGCAATATAACCGGCCCGCCGGGTAACAACCTGGTTCAGCTTATTGAACCCACCAATTTCAACCTGCAACGGATAGGGTGCAAACACACCGGAAAGGGTGTTCTCTGCACCGCCTTTCACATACATGCCGGGATAATTTTCAAGATCTGATTCAACAACGACTGCTTTTTTATTCTCCCCTAAATCAACCAGCACAGGAAGAAACGCCAGCGTATCTTTTGCAAACTTGGAGATGGGCACTTCGTCGTACAAGGCCTCAAAGGAAGTCTGAAACTTATCGCCTCCCGTCCGTGGCTCCCGCACATAAGGAAAGTAAGATTTGTGGTCTTTCTCAAAACGGAAATTAGCCGTCTCGCTTTGTACGGTCACGCTGTCTTTTCTGCTGGTAAAGAAGCGATACGCCACACCATCGTTGTAAGCCCTGAAGATAACGCCCCAATCGCCTTTAAAGTTGATGAGCAACTGGTTGTACTGATCGCTGACCGATGCCTTTTTGTACAGCGGTGTTTGAATGGTGTTGTTTGCCGAAGACGGTGTTGCTTTTTTTACCTGCACATCTTTTCCTAATACTTCACCGTTGCTTAATTGCAGTGCAATGGAAGAAGGCTGGAGCACAACGGTATTCTCCTGCACCACCGACCAGGAAAGA
>DASVSM010000252.1:0-2223 GCA_036388115.1 Flavisolibacter sp. | reverse complement strand
GCGCAATTTTCAGGTAAGAATAAAGGTCTTGCTCTGTGTAAAGATCATAAGGCGCCCGGTCATCATTAGAGAGCTTCATGTTTTCCGGTAATCGTGGCAGCCCCGAAGTATGGTTCAGCAAAGAACGAAAAGTGATTGATGCTAACGCGTTATTCTTCTGAACGGAATCAGGCAGGTAGCTGATAATAGAAGTGCTGTCGGCAATCCGTTTTTCCAGGAGTATGCTTTCAACTACATAAGCTGTCAATGTTTTTGTAATGCTGCCTGCTTCAAACAAGGTTTGTGCATCAAAAGGGATCTTTTCATCGGGTACAGAATAACCAAAATTGAAATATTCTTTCGTGCCTTTATTCAATACGCCAACAAAAATTCCAGGCAGCTTTCCAGCCTTATACAGACTATCACCTTTCTGTTGGATAAAGTTTGCCAGATCATTGTTGCCTGCATTTTTTATTTGTGCATGGCACGAAATGAAGACGAAATGGAAGCTTAGTAAAAGCAAGGCTTTGTGCATAGCAAAAATTATTTCAAAAGTAAAAAGTCAAAATTCAAAATGGTGTCTTCAACCTTAGACGATCTTTTTACTTTTGAATTTTGACTTTTGTGTTCTTACCCAATGGCTTGCTGAAGGTCTTCAATCAGGTCTTCTGCATCTTCCACACCTACGCTTAAACGAATGAGCGAATCACTCAAGCCATTCTTGATCCGTTCTTCTCTTGGAATAGAAGCATGGGTCATGGAAGCGGGATGATTGATCAGCGATTCAACACCGCCTAAACTTTCGGCAAGGGAAAATAATTTAGTGGAAGACAACACTCTTTTAGCTTCATCAACACTGTCATTCGTTAATTCAAAACTGATCATGCCACCAAAATCCCGCATTTGTTTTTTTGCAATGTCATGGTTCGGATGGTCTTCAAAGCCTGGCCAGTACACTTTAGCGACTTTTGAATGGTTGCGCAACCACTGTGCAATTTGCCGTCCGTTCTCGCTGTGCCGCTGCACACGCAGGTGCAGGGTTTTAATGCCACGCAATACCAGGAAACAATCCATCGGTCCTGGTACGGCGCCACAGCTTTTTTGAATAAAGTATAATTGATCTTTTAGGTCCTGGCTGTTCATCATCAGTGCACCCTGAATAACATCACTGTGCCCACCTAAGTATTTCGTAGCGGAATGCATTACAATGTCTGCACCAAGGTCAAGCGGTGTTTGAAGATATGGCGATGCAAAGGTGTTATCGACGCAGAGCAGGATGTTGTGCTCTTTTGCAATGGAAGCCAGTCCCGCAATGTCGCAGATATTCATCAAGGGATTGGTTGGTGTTTCTGCCCAGATCAGCTTTGTATTTTCATTGATGTATTGACGAACGTTATTTACATCCTGCATGTTCACATAATGAAACTTAAAACCAAACTTCTCAAACACCTTTGTAAACAACCGGTACGTGCCACCATACATATCGTTGCCGCAGATCACTTCATCACCTGGCGCCAGTAGTTTTATCACCGCATCTGTTGCCGCCACACCACTGCTGAAAGCCAATCCAAATTTTCCATTTTCTATTTGTGCATAGGCTGTTTCCAGTGCCGTTCTTGTAGGGTTCTGACTCCGGGCATATTCATATCCTTTATGTGTAGCCGGCGCTTCCTGTACATAAGTACTGGTTTGATAAATGGGCGTCATGATTGCACCTGTACTGGGATCGGGCTCCATGCCTGCATGTATAAACTTGGTTCCTGTCTTCATGTGTTGAATTTAGTGAGAGCAAAAGTAAGAAGTCAGAAGCCAGGATTCAGGAATCAAAAGAAAGCGGCAGAAAGATTAAATCCTGCATCCAATCGCATGCTACAACCGGCCGCTACTATTCACCTTTCATTAACCAAAGCAGTTTAAACACTACAGTCTTTTTTTCTTCTCATCATTATAACAATTAAAACATTCAGTATGAAAAGAATCCTTACTCTATTAATTGCCGTTGGTGCCATCACGGCGGTGCAGGCACAACAAAGCTCCCGTTCGTATCCTGATGGACGCTATGAATCAAGGGATGTGATTTTAGGTGACCAGAGTGACCGCAATGGCCGGTACGAGAACAACGACCGGAACTATGAAAAGGCTTCCCGTTATAGCTACTCATTCAGCGCCAGGGAACGCGACAGGCTGATTGAGCGCATTGACCGTGACTATGACAAACGCATCCGCCAGATGGAAAGAGACCGT
>DASVSM010000251.1:0-7823 GCA_036388115.1 Flavisolibacter sp. | reverse complement strand
ATTTTGCCCTCTTTTTCATATCGGCGTTTTTTGCGTGGTTCCTGCCTGGATTAATTCTGCGAAATGATTACCTGAAGAAGAGGATTAGCAATGTTTAAAGAACTTGATCCCATATTACATTCTCAACTGCGACTGGCGGTGATGTCATTACTGATTGGCGTAAAGGAAGCCGAGTTTACTTTTTTGAAAGAAAAGACAGGCGCTACCGCGGGCAACCTGAGTGTGCAGATTCAAAAACTGAAAGACGCAGAATACATTCAGGTGCAGAAACAGTTCAAGGACAATTATCCGCAAACGCTGTGCAAGATCACGCCAAAAGGTGTAGATGCATTTGAAGGTTATGTAAAAGCGTTGCAGGGATATATCAGCAGCAATGGAAAGCCGTAGTTATTGCGGCCGTTTGTATTGCAGGACCGAGAACACTTCCTTGCAAAAACTATATTCCACTTCATCATTTGAGCAAACAATCACTAGTCTCTCCTTGCAATAGTTGTGAATCAATGAATGATAAAGCTTAATTCCTTTCGCATCCAGGTTGCTGCACGGTTCATCCAACAAAATGATGGCGGTGTTTGAAAAGATAGCCTGTGCCAGTTTCACCCGTTGCTTCATACCCGAAGAATAATATCGGATTTGTTTACCAGCAGCTCCTTCCAGGCCTATTTCAGCAACGATTTTTTTTGCTGTAAAGGAAGGCAGAAAAGCCTTGAACTGGTTGTGAAAATCCAGAAATTCAAGCAACGTCATTTCCTCAATTACATCCAGATAGGGAGCACAGAATGATATGTGTTGGTAAGTCTCTTCGTCTGCCAGCTGCTTACTGTCAACTGTCAACTTAATAGCCCCTTCGCTCAACTGCAACATCCCTCCAATGGCCTGGAGCAAAGTAGATTTGCCGGAACCATTCGGACCGGTGATGGCATAAGCGTTTGCGGAAGTAAATTCAATAGTGGCGTTTCGAAAGATCCATTCGCGGTTGAAGCGTTTACCGGCTTTTTGCAGCTCAATCTTCATCTTCCTCTACTCCATTTTTTGGGTAGCGTTTAATAATGCCGATCCTGGAGTTCTGCACAAAGTTCAATATCTCTTCTTTGATCTTTCCGTCATGCACCTGCTCTTTCACCATGTCAACTCCTTTTGGAATGCTATGGTTACCGACGAAAAGAAGATGATAGATCTGCGAGATGGTTTGTATCTCGTGCTGGTGAAAATTCCGGCGGTGCAGGCCAACAATGTTCACACCCATGTAAGACAAGGGCTCACGGGCCGCTTTGGTGTAAGGAGGTACGTCTTTGCGAATGGCACTTTGTCCGCCAATGTATGTATGTGCACCAATACGGGTAAACTGATTGGCAGCAGCAAGGCCACCAAGGATGGCATAATCTCCCACTTCCACATGACCGGCTAATTGAACAGCGTTGGCGAGGACCACATGATTTCCAACAGTGCAATCATGTGCTACGTGAGTGTAAGCCATCAGCAGGCAATGACTACCAACAACAGTTTTGAACTTGTCTTTTGTGCCGCGGTTGATGGTCACACATTCGCGGATGGTGGTATAATCGCCAATTTCTGCAGTCGTTTCCTCGCCCACAAATTTCAGGTCCTGCGGCACGCCGCCGATCACTGCACCGGGATGGATCCTGCAGCCTTTGCCAATCCGGCTGAAAGGCATAATAACAGTATGCGACATGATGTGGGCATCATCGCCGATAATAACATTGTCGTGAATGACAGCAAAAGGATCGATGGTCACATTGTTGCCAATTTTTGCATGAGGATGGATGGATGCCAGCGATGAGATCATACTTTTTCTTTGGGTTTCTTTACAATTTGTGCAACCATGTCAGCTTCTGCAACAATTTTATCGCCGACAAAAATAGTCCCTTTCATTTCACAAATGCCGCGGCGCACAGGGTTCATCAATTCCATTTTCAGGATCAGCGTATCACCTGGCACTACTTTGTTTTTGAACTTACAATTATCAATCTTCAAAAAGTAGGTATCGTAAGTATTATCGGGATCATCGGGAATGGTTAAGATGCCACCTGTCTGTGCCAATGCTTCTACCTGTAATACACCAGGCATCACGCAGTTGCCAGGAAAGTGCCCCTGAAAGAATGGCTCGTTATACGTTACATTCTTTACCGCAATTACTTCCCTTGCATTTAAGGAGATCACTTTGTCGATCAAAAGAAATGGATAGCGATGCGGCAATTTCTTTTCAATGGCATGAATATCATAAACAGGCGGCTTGTTCGGATCATAGAGCGGAACAGGAACTTTGTTCTTGAATTTCTTCAGGTGTTCCTTTATTTTTTTAGCAAAGGCAATATTACTCGAGTGCCCCGGGCGGTTAGCAATGATGTGTGCTTTAAAAGGAATGCCAACCAGTGCCAGGTCGCCTACTACATCCAATAATTTATGCCGGGCCGGTTCATTGGGAAAGCGCAATTCCAGGTTATTTAAGATGCCGCCTTCGGCAACTTTCACATTCCCCTTCCGGAACACTTTTGCAATGCGTTGTACCTGTTCATCGGTTACAGGTTTATCTACTACCACAATGGCGTTGTTGATATCACCACCCCTGATCAGGTTATTATCGAGCAAATATTCCAGCTCGTGAAAAAAGCAAAACGTACGGCAGGGCGCCACTTCCGTATTAAAATCAGCAATGTTCCTTAGGTCGGCATGCTGTGTTCCTAATACGGGCGAATTAAAATCAATCAACGTATTGATGCGAAAAGAATCAAACGGCAGCGCCACCATTTCCACTTTCTTATCCTCATCAACAAAGGTTATGTTGTGCTGCAAGGTATAGTACACTTTCGGCGCATCTTGTTTCTTTATGCCTGCCTGCAAAATAACCTGGGTAAACGGCTCCGAGCTGCCGTCAACAATAGGAACTTCTGCTGCATTGATCTCAATGATCACGTTATCCACACCATTTCCTACCAGGGCTGCCATTAAATGTTCGATGGTACTTACACGGGCACCATTGGCTTCAATAGTGGTGCTGCGGGTAGTATCTATTACATTGTCCACATCTGCCTTTACGGTTGGCGAATTGGGCAGGTCGATCCGTTTAAAAATAATACCGGTATTAGGATCGGCAGGTTTTAAATGAATGTCCACCGTTTGGCCTGAATGAATGCCAACACCGCTCATCGACACCTCAGAAGCAATCGTTTGTTGGAATTCGGAAAGATTCAACTGCATGCGGCGAAAGTATGAAAAGTCAAAAGTAAAAAGGCAAAATTCAAAAGGGAGTCTGCCAATATATGCCGGTTTTTGACTATTGATTTTTGATTTCTGTCTTCTTCCTCCTTGTTAAAATGACAGAGTTATGAAACTGTGATCGTTGTTGCTGTCTTACTTTTGTGGCCTTCATGCAAAGCCTGGTAACAACTGAAATATTGCCCGAAGCCTTGAGCCTGACAACAGAAGTGATGTTTGAGGCCAGCCGTTCTATTCCCGGTTCGGTACATTATTCCATCAAGCGGTTTGCCAAACCTGCTACCTGGATGGGCGATGAAAAAGCAGTGCTGCGCTATCATTACGAGCCTGCCCAACCGGAACGCAATCACCTGGAATTACGATTTTGCCTGGTTGGGAATATGTATTGCCGCAAATACCAGAACGAATGCAACCAATGCAAAGCGCATCTTTCCCGCAATTGCGAAGCCCGGATTGAAAGTGTGGATTTCATTTCTTTTGCGTTTTCCTCTACCGTGCTGGAGCAGTTTGTAAAAGGACGCACCGATGGAACGAAACTGGGCGAAAAAGTACTTTCTTTTCGTCATACAATGGCCTTTACACAAACCATCACGCTTTGCGGTAAAACAAGGGTACTGCTGGAAGGACTGCTGAACCATAATTACTCCGACACCCTGGAGAATATTTTTGTGAATGCGCAAACGCAGATGCTGTTGCTGAATACCCTCGATTGCCTGGATGATAAAGAACTAAATGTGATTAACTGCAAGTTCCTTAGCAATGAGGCCGACCGTGAAAAGGTATTGAAGGCAAGAGAGGTTTTGCTGGAGCACATTGGCGAACCCATTACCATCAAGCAGCTTAGCCGCAAGGTGGCGATGAACGAATGTTACCTGAAAAAAGGGTTTAAGGAAATGTTCGGCACCACCATTTTTGATTTTTACCAGAGCCAGCGGATGGAGCATGCCAAGTACCTGCTGTATCAAAAAGGTCTTTCGGTTACCGAGGTTTCAGACATTTTGGGTTATTCTTCCATCTCGCATTTTTCTACGGCATTTAAAAAGCACACGGGCCTGAAGCCTTGCGAACTTTTGTTGCGGTAAAAATGCAAAATCTAAAACATTGAATCTAAAATGTAAAACTGTCTGTCCGATGGTGTAATCTGTTTTCTCTTTTACATTTGTCTTCCCTTTCTATATTTTAAATTCTATATTCTACATTTTATATTCTGATGCTCAGCCTTCTCACCGGAACTCTTATTCTCGCCGCTATACATGCATTGATACCCAACCACTGGTTGCCGTTGGTAGCTGTGGCAAAAGCAGAGGGCTGGAAAAAGAAAGAGATCACCACAGTTACGTTGCTTGCGGCAGGGGCTCATGTGTTTGGGACGATCATTTTAGGATTGGTGCTGGGATATATTGGAAAAGAGCTGGAAGAAGAGTACGGAAGAGCCATCACCGTTGCCGCAGCAATTTTATTAATTGTTTTTGGATTGATCTATTTCACGGTGAATCTCCCGCATCACCATCACAGCACACAGCAGGATGTATCTGCGTACAAACGGTCCAAAACAAGATGGATCTGGATTTTTGTAGGAATGATGTTCCTGTCGCCTTGTTTGGAAGTGGAGAGTTTGTTTTTATCTGCGGGTGTGTTTGGCATGGGTGCTGTTTTATCGCTGGCCGGGGCTTATGCGTTTGTCAGCATTTTAGGCATCTGGCTACTGGTAAGTTTAGGAATAAAAGGAGTGAATTTATTACCTGTAGAATTTATTGAACACAATGAAAAAAAGATCAGCGGGATTGTGTTGATATTGGTGGGGATTGTGACGTTCTTTTTGCATTGAGATGGTGAGTGATGAGTAATCAGTAATGAATTAGGCTGGGGAAAGAAACTACGATCCGTTACAATTGCAACGTCTAAAACGCGATTAATCTATATTACTTGTACACCATTAATAACTGAAATATAAGGCTGGTCTGGCGAATTTTCGGGGGTTAAGACTACCGTTTTACGAAGCAACTTGGATACCTCAGTCATATACTTTAAAACGATTTCATGATCAGTTACATAAACTATTTCTTTGGGATCAAGATCATTTTCAATATTTGTTATTTGAAAAAAATGACAATTTAGTTTGATGCTATTAACTATGATTGTAGCATGGTTTCCATGATTTGTTTTACCTCTCCAATAGTCTAAAACGGCATTAAAATCAATTTGATTTGCGGTAATTTCCCTTAGTCCGTTGTAAAATTCTACTGGGTAATTATCATTTACAAAATTGATCCACTTTCTCCAATCATCTTCTGTAGTTTCATTTACATATATGTCACGCCAAGAGCCATCGCAATAATATATTTCATCATGTAGCCTTTGCCAATTCACCCATATAAATTTTGAATAGTTGTAAGCAAGCAGCTTACATATTACTCATCACTCATTTTATTCATTCCCCACACTATCCGAATTTACAATTCCCAACTTCTCTACTGCCAACTGCGAAGCAATCTGCGAAGCATCTTTTTTATTAAAGGCTTTTCCCTGTGCAATCACTTTACCATTAACTACGGCGCCCACTGTAAACAACCGGCGGCCATTCTCCATCCGTTCGTCCAGCGTTTCAAACTCAAGATTCTTTCCGTTTTTGTTGGCCCAGCCGTATAATTTGTTCTTGTGATTGATCTCCAGGTTCTCCAGGTCATCCACAAACATGTGTGGCATGATGATCCTTTGGGCAACCCATTTACTGGTTTTCTTGTAACCAATATCCAGGTAGATTGCACCCACCAACGCTTCCAGTGTATTTCCAAAAATCTGGCTGCTTTTTAGTGAGGCATCTGATTTGTTGAAGGCAGTCACTTTTTTCAAACCCATCTTCAGCGCAATGTCATTCAATTGCTGGCGGTTCACCATCTTACTGCGCATCTCGGTTAAAAACCCTTCGCCTTTGTACGGATAACGTTTGAAAAGATAATCGGCTACCAAAGCACTGAGGATAGCATCGCCTAAATATTCGAGGCGCTCATTGTTCTCGTCAATGCTGTCTTTTACCGACCGATGTGTGAGAGCTGTTTTGTATAGCGAAAGAGCCCCCGGCGAATAGCCGAGAACACCTTTAAGCTGTTTTTTGAAGGATGGATCTTTTTCCGTTTTATAAAACGATTCCCAAAATGTCACAGATGAAATTAAAACTTAAATGTATTTGAACCTGCAAATTAAGGCTGATACTTTTTGAAGATCATACAGGCATTGTGCCCGCCAAAACCAAATGTGTTGCTCAAGGCTGCGTTCACCACCCGTTTTTGTGCCTGGCCAAAAGTAAAATTCAGACGTGGGTCAAGGTCGGGGTCATCGGTGAAATGGTTGATTGTAGGGGGACAAATGTCATTTTGCACGGCCATGATACAGGCCATTGCCTCAATAACACCGGCTGCACCTAAACAGTGACCGGTCATTGACTTGGTGGATGAGATGTTTAGATTAAAGGCATGTTCGCCAAAAACGTCTACAATGGCTTTAACTTCCGCCACATCGCCCAGCGGCGTTGATGTACCATGTGTATTGATGTAATCAATGTCAGAGGCCTGCATCTCCGCATCTTCCAAGGCTCTCATCATCACGTTCTTGGCCCCTAACCCTTCCGGGTGCGGTGCCGTTAAGTGATGCGCATCAGCGGTGGCACCGGCACCAGCTATTTCGCAGTAAATTTTTGCGCCTCTTCGAAGCGCATGTTCCAGTTCTTCAAAAACGAGAACACCAGATGCTTCGCCCATTACAAAACCATCGCGGTCTTTATCATACGGACGGCTGGCAGTTTTCGGATCGTCGTTTCGTTCACTTAACGCCTTCATGGCATTAAAGCCACCTACACCGGCTTCACTTACCACGCTTTCCGAGCCACCGGTAATGATGATATCTGCCTTGTTCATGCGAATCAGGTTAAAGGCTTCCATCATTGCATTGGTGCTCGAAGCACAGGCACTTACCGCCGCAAAGTTGGGTCCCCGGAAACCGTGGCGCATGGAAATATGCCCGGCAGCAATGTCCAGGATCATCTTGGGAATAAAGAAAGGATTGAAGCGGGGCGTACCGTCGCCTTTGGCAAAGTTGACCACCTCTTCCTGGAACGTAATCAGTCCGCCAATACCAGACCCGATAACAACGCCTACCCTGTCTACATCTACATTATTCCTGTCAATGCCGGCATCCTGTACACCCTGGTCAGAAGCGGCAATCGCTGTCTGTGAAAAACGGTCGAGCTTGCGTGCCTCTTTCCGGTCTAAATAGTTAGTGGCTTCAAAACCTTTGATCTCGCAGGCAAACCGGGTTTTGAACTTGGCCGCATCAAACAGCGTAATGAAGTCGCATCCGCTGACACCGTTTCGTAAATTATTCCAGTACTCCGTGATGGTGTTGCCAAGCGGGGTTAAGGCACCCATGCCCGTTACAACAACGCGTTTCAGTTCGATGGTTTTTCCTGCGCTCATAGTAATTGATCAAAAGGTCATTGAAGTTAACGTGAGCAATTGCCAGTTTGCAGTTTGCACCTCTATTGCTGATGGCCAACGGCCGGCCTGCTATTTTTTGTAGCAGCCTTGGTT
>DASVSM010000250.1:0-4646 GCA_036388115.1 Flavisolibacter sp. | reverse complement strand
AGCCAGGCAAACAACCGGATTAAAACGGCGCAGGCTGGATACCAGGCATTGGCGGGAAAAACGCCGTCGGCCACTTACCCGGCTTTAACAATGAAGTAAACGGCATCCGCAACTACAATAAATTATTAGGAAAACAGCCATGTGAACTAGGCTGTTTTTTTATTGACACAAACCGGAAAAAGCACCAGCTTTAAGACTGTTATAGCACCCTCAAAACGTACCTTCGCCTTCTTCGACAGGCTCGGAATGCGACTGAGCAAAAAGTCCAAGTTTTATTATGCTAGAATACCTGAAGGGATTGAACGAAAGGCAGCGTGAGGCTGTAGAAACGGTGGACGGCCCGCTGATGATCATTGCCGGCGCCGGCAGCGGAAAAACCAAGGTGCTTACCACCCGCATTGCCCACCTGATGAACAAAGGGGTGGATGCGTTTAACATACTGGCACTGACCTTTACCAACAAGGCCGCCGCTGAAATGAAGGAAAGGGTTGAACACACTTTAGCCAACCGCGAAGCCCGCAATTTATACATCGGCACGTTTCACTCCGTGTTTGCCAGGATACTGCGTGGCGAAGCACATCGCATCGGCTATCCAAATGCATTTACTATCTACGACACCGATGATGCAAAGAGCGTGGTAAAAGCGGTGACGAATGAAATGAACCTTGATGTGCAGCATTACAAACCTAATGCTGTTTACAACCGCATTTCCGGTGCTAAGAACGCACTGGTGGGACCGAAAGAATACATGGCTGATTACTACCTGCAGCAGGAAGACATGCGGGCCAACCGTCCCATGATCGGGCACATTTATGATGCCTATTCAAAACGTTGTTTTAAGAACGGCGCCATGGATTTTGATGACCTGCTTTTCAAAATGTATGAGCTGCTGAAAACATTCCCGGAAGTGTTACATAAGTACCAGCACAAGTTCAAATACATTCTGATTGATGAGTACCAGGATACCAACCCGGCCCAGTACGAGATCATCAAACTTCTTGGTGCTGTGCACGAAAATGTTTGTGTAGTGGGTGATGATGCACAAAGCATTTATTCGTTCCGCGGGGCAACCATTCAAAACATCCTGCAGTTTCAAAAAGATTACGATGAAGTAAAAGTGATCAAACTGGAACAGAACTACCGCAGTACGCAAAATATCATCTCCATCGCCAACGAAATTATCAAGAACAACAAAGGCCAGATCCCAAAAACCCTGTTCACCGAAAATGTAGCCGGCGAAAAGATAAAGCTGGTGCGGACGATGACCGATAACGACGAAGGAAAATTCGTGGCCGACCAGATACAGGAACTGCGGCTGCGAAATCATTTCAAGAACAAGGAATTCGCCATCCTCTACCGGACCAATGCACAAAGCCGTTCGTTTGAGGAGAGCCTTCGTCGTGCCAACATCCCATACACCATCTACGGCGGTATCTCCTTCTACCAGCGAAAGGAGATCAAAGATTACATTGCTTACCTGCGCATCATTGCCAACCCGAAAGATGAAGAAGCTCTGAAGCGTATCATCAATTATCCTATTCGCGGCATTGGTAAAACGTCGATTGACAGGGCTATTCTTGCCGCCAACCAGCGCAGCATTACCATGTGGGAAGTTCTGGAAGACGCAGCCGCCTCCGGCTTTAAAGGCGCCACGCTTCAGTCCATTGAAGAATTTGTGCTGATGATCCGCAGCTTCCACAGCATGATCGGCAACAGAAATGCATACGACATTGCATTTCATGTAGGCAAGCAAACCGGTTTTGTAAAAGAATTGTTTAACGATAAAAGCACCGAAGGCGTTCAACGCTATGAGAACGTGCAGGAGTTGCTGAACTCTATCAAAGAATTTACTGAAACTCCCGCTAATGAAGAAAGCGGCGAGGTAGGCGATAAAAGTCTGGGTTCCTATCTACAGCAAATCACCTTGCTGACAGATTCGGACCAAAAAGATCCGGATGCAGATACGGTGAAGCTGATGACCATTCACGCAGCAAAAGGACTGGAGTTCCCTGTAGTGGTTGTGGGTGGTTTGGAAGAAGGCCTTTTCCCGAATGCGATGAGCATAAACACAAGAGAAGAACTGGAAGAAGAACGCCGTCTTTTCTATGTAGCGGTAACAAGGGCAAAGGGAAGATTATATCTCACCTATGCCAATACCCGTTACAAGTTTGGTCAGTTACAGCAAGCCGATCAAAGCCGCTTTGTGGACGAGATACCAATGGAATTCATTGATAAAGCATTTGCCGGCGGCGGGGTAAAAAACCAGGGCTCTTCCGGTATGATGGGCAGTGCGTTTGAACGGATGAACAGGGGTTTCGGCGGTGGCGAAAAGACGGAGAAGAGTTTTGTTTCAACGCTTATTGGTGGCAATGCAAAACCGAAAGAAACAACGCATGTACCATCAACCAATTTTGCTGCCAGCGATATTTCAAAACTGGAAGAAGGCATGCGGGTGGAACATCAGAAATTTGGTTTTGGAAATGTATTGAAGCTGGAAGGTTCTGCACACAACCCGGTTGCCACCATCAAGTTTGACGTGAATGGCGAGAAGAAGATCATGCTGAATTATGCAAAGCTGATGATTGTTGCGGCCACGAATTAACAAACACGAATTACACGAATAATTTAAAAAAGCCGCAATTATGTTGCGGCTTTTATGATTAAAGAGGATCATCGCTTTAATCCATGAGCAAGCTCAGTTTCTTATGGGCAGCACGCATTAGTTTTGTCACATGAAAATCGCCTTCTTCTCTTCACAGCCATACGACAAACAATTCTTTACCGCACACAACGAGACCTATGGCAATGAACTGCAATTCTTTGAAGTAAGCCTCTCAACACAAACGGTTGGACTGGCCAAAGACGTAGACGCTGTCTGTGTGTTTGTAAATGATAAAGTCAATGCAGATATCATCACACAGTTAAAAGAACAAGGCATAAGATTCATCGCCCTGCGTTGCGCTGGATTTAATAACGTTGACCTTGAAGCCGCAAAGCGGGCAGCCATTCACGTTTGCCGTGTGCCGGCCTATTCACCCGAAGCGGTAGCGGAACATGCCGTTGCACTCATTCTTACCCTCAACCGCAAAACGCACAAAGCTTACAATCGTGTTCGCGAACAAAATTTTTCTTTGAATGGTCTCATGGGTTTTGATCTGCACAGCAAAACGGTTGGTGTTATCGGTACCGGGAAAATCGGACAGGCGTTTTGTCGCATTATGTTAGGCTTTGGTTGCCGGGTATTGGCCTTTGATGTCATTGCCAACCGTGATATGGAAGCAATAGGAGTGCAGTACCTTCCGCTGATTGAATTGTTTCAACAAGCAGATATTATTTCATTGCACACACCGCTAAACGACCAGACACGCCACCTGGTAAATGAACAGACAATAAAGTTTTTAAAGCAAGGGGTGATGCTTATCAATACCAGCCGCGGTGCATTGATAGATACCACTGCTATCATCGCTGCACTAAAAAGTTGTCACATTGGTTCTTTGGGTATTGATGTGTACGAACAGGAAGAGCATCTGTTCTTCCGCGACCTGTCAGGCAACATTATCGAAGACGATACCATCCAAAGGCTCATGAGTTTTCCGAATGTGTTGGTAACGGCGCACCAGGCTTTTTTTACAAAAGAAGCCATGGACCAAATTGCAGAAACAACCTTATTTCATTTGTTCAGTCTCCATGACGGAAAGAAGACAGACCTGCCAGGATTGTTGGTCTGATGCGAAATAGTGGATGGAAAGATTATCAGTAAATTGCTGTATGGACACAACCATAAGCCCAACTGCTTTTCATCCTTACAAAGTAATTCAACAAGGCCGCAGCACCCTACAACTGCAACCCGGTGCAGGACAGAACGCCGCCTTGTTCGTGTTCCGCTTTATACCGCTCATCATGCTCATTGTTGGCATCGTTCTTTACATAGTTCAGAAAGAAACTTTCTTCCTGCTCATCTTCGGGGGCATTGCTTTGCTGGAAGCAGTTATTTTTTCTTTCATCAAGATTCCTGCAGCACTAACAATGGACAGCGTTGGCTTTACATTGGAAACGCTTTCTATCAAAGGAAGAAAGGAAACCTATTACCTGTGGAACGATATCGACTACATCCGTTACCGCACCGTCCGCACGAAAAACAGCACATCGCTTACGTATGATGCGATGCTGAAAAACAGCAAGAAGGTCAGCTTCCTGAACTTTGGAAATTACCATTCCAAAAAACAAAATCTTGCGGAGATAAATACGGTGCTTCATCAAATAAGCAACAAAGAAATACGGGAGAAATAAAGCAACAGATTCCGGCTTTGATAGTTACCGTAAATCCACGCCATTTTTCCACAACTGTTGTGTTTGGCACAGTATTGTCTTTTAGCTCTGCACAAAACATCTTAACCATGAAATCTATCAAACAAACAACACTGCTTTTAGCAGGGTCATTTGCCGCTACCCTTTCTTTTGCACAAGTGAATGTAGGCGTTACCAACACAACCAATGCAGCCGTTCGGAAATCAGTAAATGTAGGCGGAGCAACGCAGGCAACAACGGCTGCTGCTACGAAAGCAACTACCGCAACAACAGCTGCCGCTAAAGGCTCCGCATCTGCCGCTACCACAAAAGCCGCAGAAATAAAAACAACTACCACT
>DASVSM010000249.1:0-1981 GCA_036388115.1 Flavisolibacter sp. | reverse complement strand
CAACGCCATACCTTGTTTTCCACGGGATGTAGCCGGTAAATTTATTCGCTTTATAATCTTTTTCCAGGTCATCAATGGTAGAAAAAAGCAGGCCCTTCAACCTTTGAATCTCGTTCTCTTCTACTTTATTTTCTGGTTTCGATTCTGGTTTATAGTTGTTGAATAAACCTTCTTCGATGAGCATCGGCAGGCCTCCCCGTTTGTAGCAAACTCCTTGCTGGGCTGCAATCACATGACCGAAGTTCCAGATGATGTTGTTGTTGAACCCCTGAGGCACGGTGTTCAGTTGTTCCACCGTGAGTTCGTCAACGATGCTTAATAGGTAAGCCCTTGTTTTGCGAAAAATCTCAAATTGTTTTTCCATTGGCTAAAATTAAGCTGCATTTTGTTCCGGCTGAATTTGCATACTGCTTATTTTATCGCCTGTGAAAGTATATAGATGTTTCACCACACCTTCAAACAATAGCTTACCCTCCATATCTTTTACCGTTTGCTGAACAAGCACTTCTACCCTGTCTTCGTCCAAGGCAGTAAATGATTCGGGGATGACAACCGGGTCAATTTCCTTCCATTGCCGTGTCCAGTAATTTCTTACCTCCTGGTGGCCATGCACAAAACCACCTTCCCATCCATTGGGCCAGGATACGTTGCCGGTCATAAGTGCCAGCAGTTCGTCAATATTTCTTTCATTAAATAGTTCGTATGCTTTATGCAGCAGTGATTCTTTTGTCATGTTAGTTTAAATATTGTGATCCAACAACAGGCAAGATTTTTTTAGACGGCATTCTCTAGTTGACCGGCATCATGAGGTTAACAAATCACCTTCTGTTTAGCGCCGCAATTTATTCAACGAAATGCCAGCATACACCGGCAAGATCAATTATAATAACTTCCTTTCCATACGTCTGAAGGGTCGGTTGCCCAACCCGAATACCAAATTTTTCCACCAGTTGTTTTTCATTCAGTTCTTTCCAAAGCTCCTCTGCATTTTCTATTTTGACATTGATCATCAGGTTTTCAGCAAATTCTTTGTTGTTGTACTTCTGCAAGATGAATTTGCATCCGTCTTTTTCAAAGCCAATATAATCTCCGGCATCCCAGGCCATTTTAAAACCTAATTCCTGAAATAACTTTTTTGACCCTTCAAAATTTTCACCGGAAGGAATAAACGGCTCAAGAGATAAAAACTTCATAGAAAAAATTTTGATGCGCCGGCATATTGTAGAGTGAAACGCATAGTGAACAATTTACCGGAATGGCATGGCTGCTACTTCTGCTTCAGCCCTAACAACTGCAACGGCCCATTATTAATTGCTGCAATGATAACCGGTTTGTCCTTCACAACAATAGTGCGCATACACCTGGTATCACCGCGTAAAAAAACTCCTGATACATGCTGCGGCATTGCTTTAAAATTTTTATTGCCCAAACCCAGCAAAAGCAAACCGTATCCTGCATCGTAATAACCGGTCATTACTTCGGCTTGATATTCGTTACCAGCCAGTAGAATATCGGTGACCCCATCGTTGTTGTAATCATTTACCACGATGCAATTAACAGGAGCAAACTGCGCTTCAACCGGAAGTGCGTGTTGTTGAAAAATGCCCTTGCCTGTATTTTCAAACCAACTGGTTGCCGCTTCATTTGCAGTAAGCTTAACGGGTTGAACGTTCTCAAAAACAGTTTCCATCTTTGCCGTGGCAAAATCCTTGTGCAGCAGGTATCGTTTCTTAAAGTACGGCACCTGTTCCGCAAGATCACCTAACCCTTTCGCCGGAAATAATGCTCTTTTCCCCGTCTCCGATGGCATGTAATAACCCATCACAGGATCGGTTGACCCGTTGCCATCAATATCAGCGTACCACATATTCAGCGGATAGCTCGCATTGAAATGAAACTTGTTATTCAGGCCAATATTTCCGGCTACAAAATCCAGGTCGCCATCTTTATCCATGTCGGCCACTGCTATTGAACGCCACAT
>DASVSM010000248.1:0-4513 GCA_036388115.1 Flavisolibacter sp. | reverse complement strand
GTCCGACCTATGCTTTTTCAATAGCAGGCCTGGCAAAAGTGGAGGAGAAGAAAAAGAACTATAATGCTGCTTTGCATTTGCTGGATTCAGCGGCTGCCATCTTACCGGAATTTTCTTTTCACGAACAGATGGCCGACATCTATTCGGCGCAGGGAAATACACAAAAGGCGATGGACAAGTACAGAGAAGTGAAGGCTATGTTGGCAGAAGATGAGGCATCGGGTCATGCGGTAGCATTAGAGATGGCCCAGTTGTATGTTAAGATGAACGACCTGGCAGCGGCTGAAAAGTATGCCTTGATGGAACATAGGGAACGTCCCAATAACATTGATGTGGCAAAAGAACTGGCGTGGATTGCTTACAAAAAAAATGACAAAGCAAAAGCAAAGCAATATATTAACACGGCAAAGCTTACCGGCAGTAGACATCCGGAGCTGGTGGAAAGAAATCTTCTGATAGAAAAAATGTAAGTCCTAGAGGTGGGGCTTCGCATGGTTAATTAAAACGTGCTGTAGAAATACAGCACGTTTGTTTTTGATATTTTCTCAAAGTCTCCGCGATAGTGGTTAAGTTACAGGCGATTCAGGTGCCTTCTTTTTTCAAACAGCGCTTAAAAAGGCTTTACTTGATGGTGCATCGTGGAAGGAGGTACAAAAACAAAGAACGCTGGTCACTTCGCTCTCCATCCTCATTGACAAACGATCTTACGCGAACCCTGCAGAAAGCAAAACCCGCTGAACATTCTTTTTTGCCCGGCGCCACTATTTTATCGTCTGTAAAAAATTGATCACCCAAAATTCTGGTTCTTCGGCTGCATAAGCCATCACTTCTTTGTATCCCTGATTAATTCCAGCTTTAATCTTCCCACATAGCCCGGAGAGGTAACTTTTTCTGAGTTAACGGGTACAGAAGCAATGAAGTCATTGCCAACATACATGACAAGTTGCATAGGATGCCTTTTGCAGAACAAATAAAAGGGGAAAATAGTTTCACAGCCGGGAATTGCAAGATGATTTCTGGGAGGCAAGTAAATTACTTAACAAGCAGTAAAAAACGATACCTAACAGCCTATTCAATTGCATGGTTTGCCAGTAGAGTGCACAATCAATCCAGGCCTGATGCTTCTTGTTTCAAGGGCTTTGTTTAGTGCAGCGATGACCAGTTCCTCCCGCATGTGGCTCTCCAACTGCCAGCTCACAATGCGCCTGGAATACAAATCCATCCACACTGCCAAGTAGGCCCACCTGCCGGCCGTCAGGAGAATATAGGTAATGTCGCCTACCCACACCTGATTTGGTTGTACAGGAGTTTCTCTATCCAAAAGCAGATTAGGACTAATGGGATAAGGATACGTCCCCTGGTAGTGGCAAAGGTATTGTCAGCCTATGAAGAATTGCTGGAGGGGCTTGGCTTCATCCGTGTTCACCGGTCGCATTTAATAAATATGCGCTTTGTGGCCAAACTTACCAGAGCCGGAGGTATCATTTTGCAAGACGATCGAAGCATACAAATTTCGCGGAGAAGAAGAAAAGAAGTGATGAAGATGATGGGTAACTAATTACAATTTAAATGCCTTTTGTTTGGACACGTTTAGATGATCACAGCGACACTTTTTTGTCAACTTCGAAATAAAAAAGCCTTGTAAGGCAACACGTACACAGGAATAGCGCGGGTTCGAACTTTTTAGCTAATGATTTGAACAAATTAATTTATGGAAATCCAGACTTTGGTTGACATCTTTTAACTTGTTAACTAAACGACTATGCCATGAACGCAAAAGCTCTTTCCGACATCCGGCGGAAGCGCCGCATTTTAGACTATGGCAAGCAAATCCACAATGTTTCCAAGGCTTGCGGGCACTTTGGTGTATCAAGTAAAACGTATTACAAATGGAAGCGGGATTATAAGCGGGAAGGAAAAAGCACTCGTCAATTCCAAACCTTGTCCCCAGCATCCAAAGATCAGGGTGCCGGAGCATGTTGAAGACCTGATCATACATCTCAGAACTACTTATCACCTGGGTCAGCTGCGCATCTCCTGGTATTTAAAACGCTATCACAATATCAAAGTATCCCAAAGTGGTGTTTATAGTGTGCTGAGGCGAAACGGATTGAACAAACTGCCGCAACATCAGCGTAAGCGTTCCATGGAGCCCTTTAAACGCCATGAAAAGCAGGTGCCGGGCCACCGCATTCAAATGGATATAAAGTTTCTTTATTTCAAAGATATTCTTACCAGTCGTGAGGTGAGGCGCTTCCAGTACACAGCTATAGACGATGCTACCAGGACAAGAGCGCTGTATATCTATGATAAACACACACAGGCCAATGCCATAGATTTTGTAGACAAAATCAGAGAAAAATTCCCCTTCCCCATCCATACCATCCAAACTGACAATGGTCACGAGTTCCAGGCGCTGTTCCACTGGCACTGCGAAGACCTCGGCATAAGGCATGTTTATATTAAAAAGGCTTCGCCTCATCTCAATGGAAAAGTAGAGCGATCTCACCTGACAGACCATGCTGAGTTCTACCAGCTGGGGGAGTACGTGGATGATATTGATATTCTAAAGAAACCCGGGGAATGGGAGACCTTTTTACAACATGCATCGGCGGAATGGAGCACTTAAGGGACAACCACCCTATGAAGTCCTGAAAGAAAAATGGAAATCTATTCTTAGCTGAAAACTTTGTATTCAAGAATGAAAACTGAATTATAAATTTTAATCCAAACCCTTTTGATAACTAAAAATCCTATCCCAAATTTATCTTCGTAATTCTCAACCGTAGTACTGATACGCACAACCGCCTTGCAACCCATCTTACGCTCATTCAACTTATATAACAACATTTTTCATAGCAATTATAAAAGCTTGCTGAAATTTGGACAACCTTGCCACACTTTCTACATCGCTTTAATTGTGTATTATTCAATCAACTGCTCACTACTTCTTTATTTGAAAGTGCCTGATATTATACGTAAACGAAAGCATGAAATACTGCTGTAGCACCTCTGTCTGAAGGTCCTGAATATAGGTTTCTGTAATGTTTCTGCTGATGCTCTGATTTTGTTTGAGGATGTCGAATACAGACAATTTGATTTCGGCCCGGTTATCTTTTAAAAATTTCTTTGCAATGCCGGCGTTCAACAGCCAAAAGTTTTGGTTGAATTCTTCGGTTAGGCCATCATAAAATTGATTCGTCAAATCCGATTCAAACTTCCATTCACTATTGCTTAGCAAATTCAATCTAACACGGGCGGTGTGCGAATAGTATTTGTTGCTGAGGTCAGGCTGCAAAGAATTTTGCGATACATTATAACCGGCGGAAAAGCTGGTTGTGAAATCAATTCTTTCACTGATGTTGCTGCCTAATACAAACCCAAGATTATATACATAATTATTGGTTGTGCTGTTTGTGCCATTCACCAGGCCCGGCAAAATATTATAGTTGAAACCTGCATTCAAATTAAGGTTTGACTTTAGCAGCTTAACCGGGGTGCCGAACGTAAGCAGGGAACGTACACTCATATAACCATCTAAGTTGATTGGCTTGAATAACTGTGAACCTTTGTATAACGTAACACTCGGTGTTAATGCAGAATCTTTGGAAGTAAGAAAACTGGCGTTGGCAATATAATTACTGGTGTTCTGCAGGAACAAATTACCCATGAGCGTTTGCCCTTTGGTTGTGTTTGTATAGGTAAAACGGGTGCTGAGATTGTGGCTGTATTGCTGTTTCAAGTCAGGATTGCCGGTACTGATAAATAAAGGATCGCTAACGTTAAACACGTTTTGCAATTGGCTGATAGAAGGTGTGCTAACATTAGCACGGTACAATACATTAAGACTGCTCCTGGTAGAAAGCTTCAGTCGTGCATTAGCATTCGGAAGTATGTTTGAAAACGTTTTATTATCAGCATTAAGTATTGGAAACAATTGGCTGTTGCTTAATGCAGTGCTTTGATAATTGGCGCCGATTGAGAATCGTTGGTCCCGGTTACCAAGGCGGTAAGCGATACCTGCGTTCTGGGTTCTTATTTCGTTTTCAAAAACGTTGGATAAGCTGCTGTCTTGCAGGGAATATTGCTTCAACGGACTGTCATATTGAAAGACACGCAGGTCGGCATCGGTCAACGAATAGGTAGGATTATAACTCAATTGAAGCAGACCCTTGCCAACGGGTTCGGTAAAATTAAAACTCGCTCCTATATTCTTTCCTACACTCAGGTAGTGGGTAAATTGTTGCAAGGTGTCCATAGCAGTTGGCGAGGCATAATAGGCAGTGAACGCATCCGTAAAACGGTCCTGGCTTTTGTTGTTGATACCCATGTTAAGTCCAATGGAAAAACTTCTGCCTCTTTTATCAAATGCATGGCGGTAAATCAAACTATTCCGGAGGTTGTAACCATCTGTTAGTGCACGGCTATTATTAGAAATGTCGCTTAAAAGTTTTGTCGTATTCGTAGTGTAGATTCCTGTGTTATTGGTGATAGCATTATTTTGCTGAAAACT
>DASVSM010000247.1:0-9495 GCA_036388115.1 Flavisolibacter sp. | reverse complement strand
TTATTGAAAACACAGCGGTTGTAAGAATGATTTACATTACCACGAGTTCATAAAAATTATCCGGCTGCAGATACTTATTTGCTAACGCTTGCAGCTCTTCTGCCGGAACTGTTTTAATAGTTTCAATTTGTTTGTAGAAGAAGCTTTCGTCCAGGTCGTTCAGGATAATATTCTTCCAGCGATTAATAATCTGAAACGGACCATCCAGGTCACCGAGGATAGAACCGATCATGTAGTTACGCACCAGCAACAACTCTTCATCGTCAATTGGTTCATTGCGCAAGCCTTCCATCTCTTTGTAAACTTCCACGATTGTGGCTTCGCAAACATCCCTTCCGGCTTCGGTGCTGATTACCCAGGCACTCTGCTGAATATGATTTTCCAGGTAGCTGTAGATGCCATAGGTGTAGCCTTTTTCTTCGCGGATGTTGCTCATTAAGCGGGAACCAAAAAAGCCACCAAAGACATTGTTTAATACCTGCACTTTTCCAAAATCAGGATGATGACGGTTTGGGAAAGGTGTTCCCATACGAATGGCGCCCTGTACACCTTGCGGATCGTTAATGACGCGGTATTTTTTCTCCATCGCCGGTGATGCCGGGATATTGGTAAGGGATACTGGCTTAAAAGGCAGGTCGCCGAAGTGCTGATCAAGCAAAGCAAAAATATTCTGCGGCAATTTGCCTGCTGCAAATACGACAGCTTTTCCGTTCTGGTAATAGTCTTTATAAAAGCTCACTAGCTCTTCGCGGTTCAATGCTTCAAAATCTTCAAACCGGGTAAAGCGTCCGTAAGGATGATTCTCTCCATAGAGATAGGTGTCTATCAACCGGCCTGCCACAAAATCGCCTTTCTTCAGGTTTACCCGAAGGCGCTGCTGCATGTTTTGCTTGTATGTTGCCAGTTCATCCTCGGGAAAAACAGAATCGGTGATCATTTCCCTTACTACCGGCAGCAAAATACCGAGGTGCTTGCTTAAACAATGCAGGGTGATGGTAGCTGTTTCGTTATAGCAATTGCGGTTCAGGTAAGAACCGTAGTATTCGAAATGCTCGTTTAACTGAAAGGCGTTTTTGTTGGTTGTACCGTTCTTCAGCATAAAGTTGGCGGTAGCGGCCACCAGGTTTTTATTTTCAAACCAGTTACCGGCATTAAAAACCCATTCTATCTGCAATACATCTTCTGCACCCGCATTTACTGCATATACATCGATACCATTCTTCAGTGTTGCTTTTTCATAAGGCTTTAACTGAAGGTTAAATTCAATGGCATCCTTTATACGGGGAGGTGTTTTACGATCAATCGTTTGTATCATTTTCTAAATCCGATTTCAGTTTTGTGAGGGAGATAAGCTTCCTCACCGATGTTATAAATTTCAGCCAGAGTAATGGGCTGGCTGAATGTTTTTTCGATAGCTATTTTTTGCGAGAGCCGGTTGGCAGCGGCAGGCTGCAAAGGTTGAAACTCGTACATACCCAGCAATCGTCCTTTCCGTAATAAGGCTGCGTCAAGCTCCGTATGCATCATGTTGAAGGTGCAAATAACAGGTATATGCAAACACTGGCCCAACAAACCATCCGAAAGGTTTAGCAGGTTGGAGATGGCACTGCTATCGGAGCCCATGCGCTTGCTGATCACATTGTCCGCGTCTTCCAGAACCAAAATGCTTTCTTCCTGGTCCATTAAAAAATTAATCAGTTCCGGTGAAGAAATATGTGCCGCCATGTAAGGCGGAAAATAGATCATGCGCTTGGTGAGCTGACTAGCCAGGTAACGGATATAGGTTGTTTTGCCTGTGCCGGGTTTGCCGTGCAACAGCACCAGGCCGTGGCTTTTTGGCTTCTGCAGCTTTTCAATGGTGCGATGACTGAAGGCATAAAAATCATCGTTGTAATGATCTTCGATGTCTACCTGATCACCAATATGCTTGAACTCTTTTAAATGGAAATGCCCGTGGATGGTGGTAATGAAACTGAAGTGTCCCTTGTGGTCTTCTTCTTTTTCTTTTACCAGCGTTTGAAGCAGGCACTCTGTTTTTTGCAGCAGGTCTGCATCGGCGGAGGAAAGGTAGTACAAGGTGGCCGCCATGCTTTCGTAATCGTTGCGGTAGCGGATCCAGATGTCTTTTTGCAGAAACCAGACGTGGTGCTTTTGCTTGTACTTGTTCTCTTTTTTAATGAACTCCTGTTCGGTGTAATCGTCTTTCCAACGCTGCGTGAACAACGCATTCAGTTCTTTGTCCAGCGTTGCATAATCAACCCGGAAAAAGCTTTTTTTATTGGGCGCCGAACCATTTTGCTGAAAAAAATAAGCCGCTACTTTAATGTCGTCATCTGTGTCGTAAACACTTGATAAATGGCTGCTCAGATCTTCCTCTTCGTCGTTGAAAAACATAGTCGGACAGCTTTTTAATTCTTTATCTTTTTTATTCGTCAGAGCAAACCTTCCAAGTGGGGATTATTTACCAGTAACCGAGCGCTGTGATATACTGTTAATACCTGTACTTTGACAGAAGTACATCTGTAAATAATCCGAAGATGATGAAGCTTTAGTTCCCTTAGCTCCTGTGTTGTTACTTCTTTTACCAGACTACCTCTTTCCGGAAATTGCTGTAAAGAGGCAATTTTTTCTCTTAAGTCAATGTAAAGTTTTTCAGCATTCTGAACAGACTGAGTATGCACCTACTCAATAATGTTCTTTATATCCTGTAATGCTGAAGGCATTACTTCGACTTCCACCATAGCTCCAGTTCGTTATTGAAATTTTCCAGTGAAAGACCCTTTCCTTCTTCGACTTCTTTTAAACCTCTTTCTATTTTATACAATAGCATCAACTCATCCAGTAATTCTTCAACCGGCTTATCCTCTGGAAATGCATTTACTTTTTTACGAATGTCTGCAACAGAAAGCATAGGAAAAGTTTTCTTTAATATACAAATTAATTTCTTGCATAATAATACAAGGTACTGCTGTTCTCTTCCCTGAAAATCTCCCGGCTTAGGGTTTGAATATCATCAACGGTTACTTTGTTGTACCTGTCGAGTTCCGTATCCATCAAAGCTGCATCGCCCAGCAATTCATAATAAGCCAGACTGTTAGCACGGTTCATCACACTCATGTCTTCAAAGGCAATCGTGCTTTCGGTTTTATTCTTTACTTTCTGCAATTCTGCCTCTGTAATTTTCTCTGCCTTCAGCTTAGCCAGTTCTTCTTCCACTGCCTTTTCCGCGTCTTCTATTTTAATGCCTTTCACCAGCTTGCCTTCAATCGTTAAAAGGCCTGCATCCGTTGTTCCAAAATGGTAGCACTCGATATTGCTGAACAGCTTTTGTTCTTTTACCAATGCCTGAAACAATCGCGAGGAACCGCCACCACTTAATATTTCCGTAATCAGGTCAGACACATAATACCGGTGATCCATGCGGTCGTAAATATGCCATGTTTTGTAAAAAGCGTCCAGTGGTACGGCTGCATGCACTTCCAGTTTTTTAGCTGTTTTCTGCGCTGGTTCTGCCGGCAACTGGCGCACATATTTCTCTCCGCTTTCAATGGACCCGAACCACTTTTCGGCCAACTCTTTTACTTGCTCAACCGTTACATTTCCGGCTACCACCAAAATGGCATTTACCGGGCGGTAGTGCTTGAAGAAAAAGTCTTTTACGTCCTGCAGCGTCGCATTTTCAATGTGCGATAGTTCCTTCCCGATGGTCATCCATTTGTAGGGATGCACATCAAAGGCCAGGTCGCGGAGCCTTAGCCATACATCGCCGTAGGGCTTATTAAGATAATGCTCCTTAAATTCTTCCATTACCACCTTGCGCTGCACTTCCAGGCTGTTCTCGCTAAAGCCAAGCGACAGCATACGGTCACTCTCCAGCCAAAAAGCAGTTTCCAGGTTTTCACTGGGGAGTTGTATGTAATAATTGGTAAGATCGTTGGTTGTGTACGCATTGTTTTCGCCACCGGCCATTTGCAGGGGCTCATCGTACACCGGGATGTTGATGGAACCGCCAAACATCAGGTGCTCAAAAAGGTGGGCAAAGCCGGTACGGGCAGGGTCTTCATCCTTCGCACCTACATCGTATAACACATTAACAACTGCCATCGGGGTCGATGTATCCTGGTGCACCAATACTCTTAATCCGTTATCTAAACTAAATCGTTCAAAATTCACCACTGCTGATTCTATTTATATGAATAATACATTGCCCGCATTGTTATTTGGGGGTGTAAAAGTATCTCAAAAGCGGCAATTTCGCGGAATCGCAAGCTCAGCGGGAAAAAGAAGAAATGAAGGTCTATTGGTTTTTTAATATGTTTTTGACACGTACCTGAAATTCTATCAACTCCCCGCCTCGCTGAACAATGACCTTTACTTTTTCATCCGCGGTTTGCAGGGCAATCTTGTATTGCGTCATGTTCTGCGAAAAATTTTTGTTGATGGCAACCACAACGTCGCCTTCCAGCAGACCAACTTTTTCGGCCGGCGAGTCTTTGGCAACATCTCCAACGATAATTTTCCCATCGATGTAATAAAGTTCCAGGCCGGAATAAGCATAGTCGAAATAATCATTGTAATGGCTGTTGGGCAGCAGGTGAAATTCTTTTTTATCGTAGTTGATGATCACATTAAAGCGGCGGAGCATGTCGTTGCCAATCAATCCACCCAGGTGAGGATAGGATGTTACATTGTAGTCATCGCGGAAAACGTTTACCGGCACGTTCCGGAACTTGTAGGGCCCTAGTTTAAATTCTTTTATCGTGGTAACGAACATGTCTATTTTCCCGCCTAATCCCTCTGCTTCTTTTACATATAGCTTGCGGTTCTTTTTCAGCAGGCTGCTGTCTTTAATAAAGTCTTCGCTAAACAACACATTCAACCCGGCGCCCAGGTCAATAAGAAATCTTGTTTCAAGCGCCAGATGGTCCTTTACTTTGGCTGGCTGCACCGGTAGGGTTATAATCGACGGTTTTAAAAGATAACCTCCCCGTGGATATTTCATGGCGCCTTTCGTCCAGAACTCAATTTTAGAGCTGTCATAATTCACTTTTAAAATATACCGGCTGAACACAGAATAGCCAATAATGCCATCAATGGGCTGGCCATACACAGCCGTCAGCAGCGAATAATCATTAATATGAAAGTTAAGGCTATCAATGCTTAGGCCGGGCAAATGCAGGGTAGAGTTGTTAAGAAACGAAACGTTTTTAATGCCGGCAATCCCACGGATAGTACGGTTGGAAGGCGTTCCTTTCAACCCGAAAAAATCCACTGTTGACGAGTCGAGCGAAATGCCGCCGCTGCCTGTATCCAGGATAAAGTTCAGGGTGTCCTTAAAGGAATTAAACCTGGCCTGCAAAAGAACAACACCGCCGGATAATTGTGTAAATGAAAATTTGGTGAGGAAACGGGAAGGCTCAATAAATTCTTCCTGTGCCGACAATGTCTGCAAATGGCAAAGCACTAATATGAGCACAAAGATTCTTTTCACGCAATTAGCTGGTTACATAAGACAATCGTCAGGGCCATTTTGATGCCTCCTACCACTCTTAAAAATAGGATAAGGTTACCGTTTTCGGAAAATCCTTTCCTTTCAACCTTCCTATCTGCCTTTACCTTTGCGCCGTTATGAAACTTTCCTCGTTGTACGACAAGGCCCTTCGTTCTGAATTTCTGGAAATAGAAGAAGGCATATACCTTTTTGAAAATGCTCCCCTGACAGAGTTGATGTATGTGGCCGATGAACTGCGCAGGAAAAAAGTGCCGCACGGAAAAGTGACCTGGCAAATCGATCGCAATGTAAACACCACAAATGTGTGTATTGCCAATTGCAAATTCTGCAATTTTTACCGCATTCCCGGCCACCCCGAAGCATATATAACGGAAATGCCCGCGTACCGCAAGAAGATAGAAGAGACCATCAAATACGGCGGCGATCAGTTGTTGTTACAGGGAGGCCATCATCCGGGACTGGGACTGGATTTTTATACCACTACCTTTCGCCAGATAAAGCAGGAATATCCCACCATCAAGCTTCATGCGCTTGGGCCGCCTGAAGTAGCGCATATCTGTAAGCTGGAAAAGCGGAGCCACCACAACGTATTAAAAGCATTGAAAGAAGCAGGCATGGATTCGTTGCCGGGGGCTGGCGCGGAGATCTTAGTCGATAGGGTAAGGCGCCTCATCTCAAAAGGCAAATGCGGTGCAGACGAATGGCTGGCGATTATGCACGAAGCACATAAACTCAATATCACCACTTCGGCTACGATGATGTTTGGCCATGTGGAAACCTTGCGGGAACGTTTTGAGCACCTGGTTAAAATCAGGGAAGTACAGGCAAAGAAGCCGGAAGGGGCCAAGGGCTTTCTTGCCTTTATTCCATGGACCTTCCAGGATGTGGATACCTTGCTGACAAAGATCCGTGGCATACATAATTTAACCACGCCGGATGAATACATCCGCATGATCGCCATCAGCCGAATCATGCTGCCGAATGTGAATAATATTCAAGCCTCCTGGTTAACGGTTGGTAAGCAGACAGCGCAACTTTGCCTTCATGCCGGCGCCAATGATTTTGGATCAATTATGATTGAAGAGAATGTGGTAAGTGCTGCCGGGGCTCCACACCGTTTTACCTATCGCACCATTCAGGATGCAATAAAAGAAGCAGGCTTTGAGCCGCAGTTGCGCAACCAGCAGTATGAGTGGCGGGAGATACCGGAAGCAATTGAAGAGCAGGTGGTGAATTATTAGGGAAGTTTCTGTTCCGTTTGTATTGATTAGGGATTAAGTGTGGAAGAAGAACAAGTGCACTAACTGTCAGTGCGGTCTTATTGGTCTTCTCTGTTTCACTAATTTCCCCAGAAAATACTTACTTTCAGCGTTAGTAACGCAATCCGGTAGCATGATTGTTTCATTTGGTAGCAAGGATACGGAAAAGATTTGGCAGGGACTTCGAGTAGCTAAAATCCCGTTGAACGTACAGGAAGTCGGGAGGCGAAAGCTTAGAATGATCAACAATACCGTTGATCTACTTGACCTGCGCATTCCGCCCGCTAACCGGCTGGAAAAACTTTCCGGCGATTTGAAAAGCTTCTACAGCATCCGTATCAATGATCAATGGCGGGTAATTTTCAAATGGAATGCAGGCAATGCTTCTGAGGTAGAAATTTTAGATTATCATTAAACGGCAAAGACATGGCAAAACTTAAAAACATACATCCCGGAGAAGTGCTTTCAGAGGAGTTTCTCATTCCTTTCGGCATATCAGCTTACAAGTTGGCAAAGGACATTGGTATTCCGCAGACAAGGGTTTCTGAAATCCTGAAAGGAAACAGAAGGATCACTGCTGACACTGCACTTAGATTTGGTAAGTATTTTGGAAACTCTGCTAAGTTTTGGCTAGGGCTGCAAGACGACTTTGATTTAGAAGAAGAGGTAAACTCGAAAAGCAGTTTGCTAGACAGCATCCCGACAATCCGGCATAACGCCGCCTAGCAATGCATTGCTGCAAATACGTGAGAATTGTTACTATGCTGCAGTTGAGAAAAACATGGCATCTGGCTGTCTTTCTCAACTGCATTGCCGCCAATACCACACACCTGACAGCAATGCTTTAATTGTTAATGCTGCCGCAACAAATACTTCTCCAACGCATCTATTGCACCATCCTTCACCTTTGCTGATTCTTCATCAACAGCCTGCCACTCGTCATGCTCCCGCTTAAACCGGTAAGTTGCCATAGAAGATTCTTTCGGAACAAAGCAATAAGCTTCCTCTTCAAAAATAATATGGTATTCTGCTTCTTTTCCTTCCAGTGACAATGTTGTCCAGAATAGATCTTCCATGATTGACTGGTTGCGTCCTTTGTTTATAAATCAGGACATGCCGGTGGCATGCCCCTACTGAATCTAATGTGTTCCCGTTTCGCTCATTGCTTTTGTCTGTTCCAGCAGCTGCAATATCTGGTCAAGCTTCGGTGCCAGGATAATTTCTGTGCGGCGGTTCCTTGCTCTTCCTTCAGGCGTGCTGTTGGTTTCCACCGGTTCAAAATAGCTGCGGCCTGAGGCAGTCACACGTGTTGGATCGACAGCGTAGGTATTGGTCAGCAACCGCACGATGGATGTTGCTCTGGCCGTACTCAACGCCCAGTTGTCTTCGTATGCTTTTTTAATGGGAATAGAATCCGTATGGCCTTCCACCACCACGTTAATGTCAGGATTATTATTTAACGCCTGCGCTACTGTTTGCAGGGCAGTTTTTCCTTTGTCGTTCACTACGGCACTACCCGATGGAAAAAGCAGGCTTTCCTGCATGCTCACGTACACACGTCCGTTTTTAGTAAAGACAGTTAGTTCATTCGAACTGAAACCCGTTAAGGCATCCGCCATTTTTTTGCGGAGGTTTTCTACGGCTTCACCTTGCTGTTGCAGCATCTTCCGTAAATCCAGTAACCGTTGTTGTTCTGCTTCCAGTTGCTTCTGGCTTAGGTTTGCCTGCCCGGAGGCCTGTGAATATTTTTGGAGCGCTTCATCAATTTGGCCAATTAACCGGGCATTGTCTTTCTGTAGGTTTTCGATCTGGCCTTTCAGGCGAACGACTTCGTCATTCAGTTGGGTAGTCTGGCTCAGCAGGCTCTGTTCGCGGCTTAAGGCTTCCTGGTATTTCTTCTGCGAAACACAGGAACTAAAAAAAACTGCTATAGTTAAAGAGAAAAGGGCAAGTCGGTGGGAACTGAAGTTCATCGGTAGAATTTTGACAAAGTTCTTAAAAATTATGCCATTTAAAACGATAGACCCGTCTTATTATCAAAGCCTACGCTGTATTGGTCCGGAATCGCAGTTTTCTTGGAAACAGCAGTTCGGTAGTAACAATGAGAAGCAGGCTGATAGCCGTTGTGGCGGCTACTTTGATCAGGAATTGCAAAAAAGTTCCAAACTGTAACCATTGCAACAACGTCAGGTACGTATGATGAAACAAGGTGAGAACAACTACATAAACCATGTAAGGCGCCCATCCCAGAGCCTTGGGCGAAGGCTCGCGGTAGTTGAATTCATCGGTATCTTTTGGGATTAGAAGGTTGATAATAAAAGGGCGGGCATACGCTACCAGCAGGCAGGCAGCTGCATGCATGCCGGGCTGCATGGAAAAATAATCCAACAACAAGCCGGTAAAAAACCCGATAACGAGAAGGCCGATGCGGGATATGGAAAAGGGCAGCCACAGGATGAACAGAAAATAGAAATAGGGAACAATGAACTGGTGCAGAAAAGGAATCTTGTTGAGCACAAAGATCTGCACCATCAGGAAAACAATCAGCCGCAATATATTTTTTACCAGGTCGCTCACCGTTGCTTGTTTTTTTGTTGTTCCATTTTTTTCTCGGTGTCCTGCGACAGTTGAACTTGTTCGTTACGTTGCAGGTTTTCCACCACAAAAACCTGTTGTATGGCGGAGAAATTGGTTGCTGTTTTCACTTTCAATAAATAAAAGCCG